>DXGD01000163.1 GCA_019114115.1 Candidatus Nesterenkonia stercoripullorum | reverse complement strand
TCTTCGCTGTGGACTTCTTCGCGGTGGACTTCTTCGCGGCGGGTTTGCGCGCGGCGCCCGATCCGGACTTCTTCGGGGCCGGGCCACTCGCGCGCTTCTCCGCCAGCAGGGAGAACGCATGCTCTTTGGTGAGCTGCTCCAAGCTGACGCTGCGCGGCACGGTCGCATTCGTCTCGCCATCGGTGACGTACGGGCCGAAGCGTCCGTCCTTGACGACGACGGGCTTCTCCGTGGTCGGATCGGCCCCGAACTCGGCCAGCGGCGGCACTGCCGCACGTCGGCCGCGCTGTTTGGGCTGAGCGTAGATCGCTTTGGCCTCGTCGAGCGTGATGGTGAACATCTGCTCCTCGGTCTCCAGCGACCGGGAGTCGCTGCCCTTCTTCAGGTACGGACCGAAGCGCCCGTTCTGAGCGGTGATCTCCTCGCCGTCGTCAACGCCGACGACGCGCGGCAGGGACAGCAGGCGCAGCGCGTCCTCAAGGGTCACTGTCTCCAGCGTCATGGTGCTCAGCAGCGATCCGGTGCGCGGCTTCACCTTCGCCGGCTTCTTCTTCGGCTTGGGCTTGCCGTTCTTGTAGTACTCCGTGGGCTGGGCATCCATATGCTCTTGGATCTGGGCCTCGGTCATCTCCGGGATGAGTTCGGCGACATAGGGACCGTAGCGGCCGTCTTTGGCCACGACCTCGCGACCCGTCTCCGGGTCGGTGCCCAGCACCCGGCCGGAATGCTGAGCCTGCTCGAAGAGCTCCTCAGCGCGCTCGGCCGTGAGCTCGTCTGGGGCCATGTCCTGGGGCAGATTCGCGCGCAGCGGCTCCCCCGGCTCCCCTGATTCGCTCGGCGGAGCAGGACGCTCGAGGTAAGGTCCGTACCGTCCCACCCGCAGGGTGACCCCCGGGGCGATCTCGATGGAGTTGATCGCCCGAGCGTCGATCTCCCCGAGATTGTCGACGACGTGCTTGAGGCCTTCGACGCCGTCCGTGGCCCCGAAGTAGAACCCTTGCAGCCAGGCCTCTCGTTCGATCTCGCCGCGAGCGATCTGATCGAGGTCGTCCTCCATGCGCGCGGTGAAGTCATAGTCCACGTACCGGCCGAAGTGCTCTTCCAGCAGCCTGATCACGGAAAAGGCCGTCCAGGACGGGACCAGGGCGGAGCCGCGCTTGGTGACGTACCCACGGTCCATGATCGTGGAGATCGTCGGGGCGTAGGTCGAGGGCCGGCCGATCTCCCGCTTCTCCAGCTCAGCGACGATGCTGGCTTCTGTGTATCGTGCCGGCGGAGTGGTGTCGTGCCCGCTGGCCACGATGTCCTTGCCGGTCAGTGCCTCGCCTTCGGACAGCTGAGGCAGCCGCTTATTGTCCTGCTTCTGGTCCTGCTCTTTGGCGGAGGTCTCCTCAGAGACCTCTTTGATCTCCTCGTAGGCGGCGAGGAAGCCGGGGAAGGTGATGACCGTGCCGGAGGCGGAGAACGTAGCCCGCCGCGCATCCGAGCTCGTCCCGGTCAGCCGCACTGAGGCGGTGAATCCCTTGGCATCGGCCATCTGCGAGGCGATAGTGCGCTTCCAGATCAGCTCATAGAGCTTGAACTCGTCCTTGGACAGCTCAGAAGCGACCTGGCCGGGCGTGCGGAAGTGATCCCCGGCGGGACGGACGGCCTCGTGCGCCTCCTGCGCGGAGTCGTTCTTCTTCGCATAGTAGCGAGGGCTGCCCGGCACGGACTCCGCGCCGTAGAGCTCTGTGGCCTGGCGCCTAGCCGCTTGGATCGCTTCACCCGAGAGCGTGACCGAATCGGTACGCATATAGGTGATGTAGCCGTTCTCGTAGAGCCGCTGCGCGACCTGCATCGTCACCCGCGAGGAGAAACGCAGGCGGCGCGATGCCTCCTGCTGAAGCGTCGAGGTGGTGAAGGCCGGCTGGGGACGCCGGCTGTAGGGCTTGTCCTCCACGGAGTCGACCGCGAAGTCCGCGCCTTCCAGGCCCGTGGCCAGCGACGTCGCGCTGCTTTCATCGAGGACGACGACATCCGACTTCGACCGCGTCGACTTCAACGCTCCGTGATCGTCGAAATCGGAACCGCTGGCCACGCGAGCGCCGTCCACGCTGTGCAGCTTGGCGGTGAACTGCTCGTCGCCGGAGGTCGTGAAGCTCCCGGAAAGATCCCAGTAATTGGCGGAGACGAAGGCCATCCGCTCGCGCTCGCGCTCGACCACTAGGCGCGTCGCCACCGATTGCACCCGGCCTGCCGAGAGCCCGCGGCCGACTTTGCGCCACAGCACCGGCGAGATCTCGTACCCGTAGAGACGGTCCAGGATTCGCCGCGTCTCCTGGGCATCCACCAGATCCTCATCGATATGGCGGACATTCTCCAGGGCGCGGGTAATGCCCTCCCGGGTGATTTCGGTGAACGTCATCCGGTAGACGGGCACTTTGGGCTTGAGCACCTCGTAGAGGTGCCAGGCGATGGCCTCGCCCTCACGGTCGGCGTCAGTGGCGAGGTAGAGCTCATCGGCTTCTTTGAGCGCGCGCTTGAGCTCCGTGACCTTCTTCCTCTTGGAGTCTGAAATCACATAATAGGGCTCGAAACCTTCGTCGGGGTTCACCGCGAACTTCCCGAAAGGGCCCTTCTTCATGTCAGTGGGCAGGTCGGAGGGCTGCGGGAGGTCCCGGATATGCCCCGCTGAGGCATCCACGATGAAATCCGGGCCCAGATACTTCGCGATGGACTTGGATTTGGCGGGGGACTCAACGATGACGAGTTTCTTGCCTGCGCTTGCCTGTGCGGGCACTGCTCTCCTTGACGTGGTGGGCCTGCCCTGCGAGCAGACCTCCGGATGCGGCGGGGCTGCACCCGCAAAGACCGACGCTCGAGGACTCGAGCGCCCAGGGCGCAGTCGTGGCTCAATATATCAGGGGTGAGGCGGCTCGGCGTCCTACTGGCCTTGCGACGGATTCGCATCGCGGAGGAATCCCTGGGCGTAGAGCTGGAGGACTTCCTCCCGCACGGACTCCTCGAGTGAGGGTTCCGATCCGCCGTCGCGCTCCTGCTCAGAGTCGGTGGCTGCCAGCAGCGAACACACTGCGGAGATGAGCGAGTCCAGCGCGAACTCGCCGTCGGCGGCCCCGAGCAGTCCCGCTGCGGCGCTGCTGACGGGCACGGCCCGGCGGAGCCCGCTCCCCTGCCGTGCCAGGATGACCTCAGGGTGCTGCGCCCCGAAACGCTGGTGCCGCTCTTCGGTCACGTTCTCGGCGACGCTGAGCGCCCACGCGAGCACCTCCCCCGGCTGCTCAGCAACTTCCGTCATGCGTCGCATCGCCTCACCCAGATGCGGGCCCAGCGGAGAGTCGAGGGGGTGGGTCAGCTCCTCAGTCCGCGTCCACGGCGGCACCCCGCTGGCGACTGGACGACGGCGCAGCTGGATGATCCCGTAGCCGATCTCCTGCACCCCGCGGGAGGCGAAGTCCCGCAGGTACTCGGCATACCTGGCTCGGTAGGCCATGAGGTCGCGGCCCTCCGAGGCATCGCGCAGCCACGTCTCGGCGTATTCACCGGGACGTGTCCGGTCCCGCTGGATGAACCAGGCGTCCACGGGCTCGAGCTCGGCAGCGGTCTGTGCCCATTCCAGGGGGCGCTGCTCCCACTCCTCTCCGGTGATCTCCCAATTGCCCAGCATCTGCGCAGTACCGCCAGGTCGCAGCAGTGCCGGCAGTCCCTCCACCAGCTGCTGCACGATGGCATCGCCGGTGGCTCCGCCGTCCCGGTAGACGTATCGCGGCGAGGACTCCACCTCGGAAGGAGTGCGCGGGGTGATCACGAACGGCGGATTGGAGATGATCAGGTCGAAGCGGCGGCCCTGGACCGGCTCCAGCAGGTTGCCCTGCAGCAGCTCCACGCGGTCGTCCAGCCGGTGCGGGTCCAAGCCCAGCGAGGCAGCGTTGAGCAGCAGGTTGAAGCGGGTGAACGCGAGAGCCCGCGGGCTGATATCGGTGGCCACCACGTGATCAGCATGGTCGAGGAGGAGGAAGACGTGGACCCCGCATCCGGTGCCGAGATCGAGCGCTGTCTCCACGTGCCGGCGCTCGGTCACCGACGCCAATGTGAGCGTGGCCTGGCCCAGCCCGAGCACATGGTCATGCGGCAAAGGGCCGTCGAGCTGATGCGCTGAGAGGTCGCTGGATATCCACAGGTCTCGTGAGCCGGCGGCTGCATCCTCCACGACCGGGTGCTGGGCTGTGGGGTGCGTCTCCGTGGGGCTGCGTCGGTCCCCGTCAGGTCCGGGTGTGCTGCGTTCGCTCTGATAGGGACGCAGCTCGACAGCGGGTTCCCAGACGGCTGCCGTCGGCAGGAGCTCGCCGCTGGGCAGCTTCGGCTCGCCGGAATTCCGGGAAGCCACCGGTTGAAGCAGTCCCAGCTCCTGCAGGCCGGCTACCCCGGTGCGCGGCAGCGCCGCATCCAGCTGCGCACCCGACACCGGCACGTCGAGAAGCCAGAAGGAGACGAGCACTGCGAGGCGATCCTTGACTCCGTCGCCCGCTCGGCCCACCAGTTCGGCGATGCGCAGCTGAC
>DXGD01000162.1 GCA_019114115.1 Candidatus Nesterenkonia stercoripullorum | reverse complement strand
GAGCAGGTTCAGGCTCATTCCCCGAGCTCCTCCTCGGACACCTCCGGGTTCTTCCGCACCATCTCCGTCAGCTGGTGAGCCGCCTGGAGCACGACGGCGGCGTACTGCCGCCCCGGCTGCCGGGTCAGTCGCTCGATCGGTCCGGATATTGAGACTGCGGCGATCACCCGGCCCGATGGGCCCCGCACGGGAGCGGAGACCGAGGCGACGCCTGCCTCCCGCTCGCCCAGGGATTCCCCCCACCCACGACGGCGCACCCCGGCCAGCACCGTGGGGGTGAAGCGCGCACCGTGGAGGCCCTCGACAAGGCGCTCATGGTCTTCCCAGGCCAAAAGGACCTGCGCCGCCGAGCCGGCTCGCATGGAGAGCTGCGTCCCCACCGGGATCGAATCACGCAGGCCGATGGGGCGCTCGGCAGAGGCGACGCACACGCGGGAGTCACCTTGCCGTCGATAGAGCTGGGAGCTCTCTCCGGTGACATCGCGCAGCTTCAGCAGAATGGGGCCCGCCGCGGAGACGAGCCGGTCATCGCCGGCGGCCGAGGCCAGCTCGGCGAAGCGGGATCCGATGACATAGCGCCCGCGCATGTCGCGGCTGAGGAAGCGATGGTGCACCAGCGCGCTGGCCAGGCGATGTACCGTGGGCCGGGCGAGGCCGGTGCACTCGACGAGCTGCGCGAGGGAGGCCGGGCCCGCCTCGAGCGCGTCCATGATCATGACCGATTTGTCCACGACGCCGATGCCCGAGGGCGAATGCAGGGGGCGCGTGCTGTCGCTGCTCATGGCCATGACCTTATTCTACTGCGGCGGCAGCAGATGGTCTCAGATATTGAGACCTCCATCGCAGACTCTGGAAGTCGCGCCGCCGAGGTGGTTCTGTAGTGTGCACACCGCGTATCGGCGAGGAGGCCTCATCCTGCGTCGTCGTCGAGAAGCGCGCAGGGAGTCGTACCCATAGGCTCCTGGTTCAAGGCGAGGAGACATCATGACTCAGCAGCACGGCACCGAGCCGGTGCCCACACCGGCCCAGGACGAGGGCATGCCCCTGACGCTGGCCGAGAAGGTCTGGCGCGATCACGTCGTCGTCCGCGGCGAGGACAAGGACGGCCAGCGCTCGCCGGACCTGCTCTACATCGATCTGCACCTGATTCACGAGGTGACCTCACCGCAGGCCTTCGAGGGGCTGCGGCTGGCCGGGCGCCCGGTGCGCCGTCCCGATCTGACGATCGCCACGGAGGACCACAACACGCCCACCCTTGAGATCAACAAGCCGATCGCGGACCCGGTGAGCCGCAAGCAGGTGGACACGCTGCGTGCCAATGCCGAGGAATTCGGGATCCGGCTGCACTCCCTGGGCGACGACGACCAGGGCATCGTGCACGTCGTCGGACCTCAGCTGGGCCTGACCCAGCCCGGCATGACGGTGGTCTGCGGCGACTCCCACACTTCGACCCACGGGGCCTTCGGCTCGCTGGCGATGGGCATCGGGACCTCCGAGGTCGAGCACGTCATGGCCACGCAGACGCTGCCGCTGAAGCCGTTCAAGACGATGGCGATCACCGTGAACGGGACGCTGCGGCCCGGAGTCAGCTCCAAGGACATCATCTTGGCCGTCATCGCCCGCATCGGCACCGGCGGCGGCCAGGGCTATGTGCTCGAATACCGCGGCTCCGCGATCGAGCAGCTCTCCATGGAAGCGCGCATGACGATCTGCAACATGTCGATCGAGGCCGGAGCCCGCGCCGGGATGGTCGCGCCGGATGAGACGACGTTCGCCTTCGTCAAAGACCGCCCGCACGCTCCGCAGGGCGAGGACTGGGATGAGGCAGTGCGCTACTGGCGCTCGCTGCGCACCGACGAGGGCGCGAGCTTCGATGCGGAGGTCGTCCTCGACGCCGATACCCTCGAGCCCTTCGTGACCTGGGGGACCAACCCTGGCCAGGGGGTCAGCCTGAGCGAGTCAGTGCCCGTGCCCAGTGAGTTCATCGACCCGGTGACGCGCGAGTCGGCAGAGCGTGCGCTGCAGTACATGGACTTGGAGCCCGGCACGCCCATGCGAGATATTCGCGTCGACACCGTGTTCCTGGGCTCGTGCACGAACTCCCGCATGGAAGATCTGCGCACGGCCGCTGAACTCATCCGCGGGCGAGACAAAGACCCGGATGTGCGCATGATCGTCGTTCCGGGATCACAGCGCGTGCGCCTGGAGGCCGAAGCAGAGGGTCTCGACAAGGTCTTCACCGATTTCGGGGCTGAGTGGCGGTTCGCAGGCTGCTCCATGTGCCTGGGCATGAACCCGGACCAGCTCGCCCCGGGGGAGCGGTGCGCCTCGACCTCCAACCGCAATTTCGAAGGCCGTCAGGGCAAGGGAGGCCGTACGCATCTGGTCTCCCCGGCAGTGGCTGCGGCTACGGCCATCCGGGGCACGCTCTCGGCGCCCTCGGACATCCTGGCACCCGTGCCGGCCTGACCCTTCCCGACCACTCTTACGCTGGAGAATCCTATGGAACCGATCATCAAGCACACCGGCATCGGGGCGCCGCTGCGTCAGTCCAACGTCGACACCGACCAGATCATCCCCGCTGTCTACCTCAAGCGGATCACCAAGACCGGCTTCGACGATGCCCTGTTCTCCGCCTGGCGGAAGAATCCGGACTTCGTGCTGAACAAGCCCGAATACTCCGGCGCTTCCGTGCTCGTGGCCGGGCCCGATTTCGGCACCGGCTCGTCGCGGGAACACGCTGTGTGGGCGCTCAAGGACTACGGTTTCCGCGTGGTGATCTCCTCTCGGTTCGCCGACATCTTCCGCGGCAACTCCGGCAAGCAGGGGCTGCTCACCGCGGAAGTCGCCCAGCCCGACGTCGAGCTCATCTTCAAGGAGATCGAGAACAATCCGGGCACCA
>DXGD01000161.1 GCA_019114115.1 Candidatus Nesterenkonia stercoripullorum | reverse complement strand
ATCTGCTGGATTCCATCGCCTCGGGCGTGCGCTCCTCGATGACCTATGCCGGGGCGCACGACCTCGCGGAGTTCCGGGAACGCGCTGTGGTCGGCGTGCAGTCCGCGGCGGGGTATGAGGAGGGCAAGCCTGTCGCCACGACATGGTAGGCCGCGGCGAGTCGCCCGGACACGCCTGCATCGTCTGGCGCAGAGGGAGTCCGAGGCTATACAATCTGAACCCTTATGGAGTATCGACAACCTGGCTGTGGCCAGATTCTCACTAGTCCTTCTGATCGCTTTGCGCCGATAGCGCCGTCCGGGCAGCAGCCCTCCTCGCGGAGGTGCAGCCGCTAGGTGGAATGGTTGCTCTTGGGCGTCGGGTTCCTGCTCATTCTGGGCACCGGATTCTTCGTCGCCGTCGAATTCTCGATCATCGCACTTGACCAGCCCGCTGTGCAGCGCGCCATAGACGAAGGCGATAAGCGTGCCGTCCCGGTGATGGCCTGCCTGAAGTCTTTGTCGACCCAGCTCTCGGGCTGCCAGCTGGGCATCACGCTCACCACTCTGCTCACCGGCTATGTGGCAGAACCCGCGTTGGGGGCGCTTCTGGCCGGTCCCATGGAGTTCCTCGGGGTCCCAGAGCAGGCTGCCTATGCCGTCTCGCTGACGCTGGCGATGATCATCGCCACGATCGTCACGATGCTCATCGGTGAGCTTGTGCCGAAGAACCTGGCCATCGCGGAGCCGTTCATGATCGCGCGGCAGCTGGCCCGTACCCAGTTGATCTTCACCGTGATCTTCAAACCTCTCATCATCGTCCTCAACGGGTTCTCCAACAAGGTCCTGCACCGCTTCGGCTTGGAAGTCAAAGAGGAGCTCTCCGGTGCGCGCACGCCAGAGGAGCTCTCCTCCATGGTGCGCCGGTCGGCCATGCTGGGGACCCTTGATGAAGGCACTGCGACGTTCTTGGACCGCACACTGCGGTTCTCCGAGCAGACTGCCGCCGATGTCATGACCCCGCGGCCTCGCATGGCCCATATCGCCGCCGACGACGAGCTGACGGAGCTCATCGCACTGGCCCGCGAGACGGGGTACTCGCGGTTCCCTGTGCTCGGGGAGTCCGTGGACGACGTCCGAGGTGTCACCCATGTGAAAAAGGCCGTGGCAGTCCCCCGGGACAAGCGCGAGGGCCTGGTGGCTGCCACGATCATGTCTGAGGTCACCAGGGTCCCCGAGACGATCCACCTCGACTCGCTGCTGCCGGCCCTGCGCGAGGCCCCTGCCCAGATGGCGATCGTCGAAGACGAATACGGGGGCACCTCGGGCGTGGTCACGCTTGAGGATCTGATCGAGGAGATCGTCGGGGAAGTCGCCGACGAACACGACAGGACGGCTCCCGGAGTGCTGCAGGCAGCCTCGGGGGACTGGTTCTTCTCCGGACTGATGCGCCCTGACGAGATCAACGCGCAGATCCTGGAGCTGGATATCCCTGAGGACCCTGCCTACGAGACCGTGGCCGGCTACGTGCTCTTCGAATTGGGCCGCGTCGCGGCAGTGGGTGACGAGATCGAGGTGCCCGGCGGGCGCCTCATCGTCAGCGTCATCGATGGACGGCGCATCGACCGTCTGCAGTTCGTCTCGGACCCGGAAGCGCGCCGCGCCGCGCTGGAGGTCGCCGCGGAACGTGCTCGGGTCGCGGAGATCGAAAGGGCCGAACATGATCGGCTCGCTGCCGCCGGGCGCCAGGGTGCGGAAGAGGGTGAGATGCGATGACTTCTGATCTGATGGGAATTCTCTGGCTCGTTGTCCTCCTGATCGGCAATGCCTTCTTCGTCGGCGGCGAGTTCGCCGTCATGAGTGCGCGGCGCAGCCAGATCGAGCCGATGGCCGAGGCAGGGTCCAAACGTGCCAAGACGGCCCTGTATGCCATGCAGCACGTCTCGCAGATGCTGGCGATCGCGCAGCTGGGCATCACAGTGTGCTCGCTGCTGATTCTGACGGTCTCTGAACCAGCCATTCACCACCTGCTCACTGATCCGCTGACGGCGATGGGCATGAACTATGCCGTGGCGTCGGTGATCGCGTTCATCGTGGCGCTCGCGGTGGTCTCCTTCCTGCACGTGACCTTCGGCGAGATGGTCCCGAAGAACTTCGCCGTCTCCGTGGCGGACCGTGCCGTGGTGCTGCTGGCGCCGCCGATGGTCTTCCTGTACAAGATGCTCATGCCGCTGATCTGGATGCTCAATGTCTCCGCCAATATCGTGCTGCGGCTGTTCCGGGTGACTCCGCGGGATGAGGTGGCCTCGACGTTCACCCTGGAGGACATGGAGTCGATCGTGGCCGCCTCGAAGCAGGGCGGAACGGTGACGGATGATGCAGGTGTCATCGCAGGCGCGCTTGAGTTCAGCGAATACACGGCGGAGGGAGTGATGATCAAGGACGCAGACGTCATCACTGTGCCCGCAGATGTGACGCCGAAACAGTTCGAGAAGGCCGTCGGGCGGACCGGATTCTCCCGCTTCGTGGTCACCGACGACGGCCACTACACGGGATATCTCCACCTCAAAGACGTGATGGGGCTGCCGGAATCGCAGTTCTGCGATCCGATCCCGGTCACGGCAGTGCGGTCGCTGTCCAACGTCAACCTCGACGATGAGATCGAAGACTGCCTGGGCCGGATGCAGGCTTCCGGCTCTCATATGGCACGGGTCATCGACGTAGGCGGGACCACTCGCGGTGTGCTCTTCCTCGAAGACGTGCTCGAGGTCCTGGTCGGGGAGATCCACGATGTGACGCAGTCGCGGGATTCCCGGCGGCAGCACACGGTTGCCCCGGAGCAGGGCGGTTCGCAGGGGGCACTCCGAGGCGTCTGATCGCGCACAGGGCGTAGTTGCGAGTTGTTCTCAACATGTCGCGGGAGTAGGCTAATGAAAGCAATTCGCAACAGCCTGCCTTCGCTGAGGCGGCCCCCGCGCAGAACCACCAGGAGGATCCCTATGCCGTTACAGCGTCACCAGTCATCGGCTGCCCGCTGCGGGTCGACGGCCGCATCGGCGCCGCACTGCTCCAGGTCGAGACGTTCCCGCTGGAGCCGTCGCGCCGGCGTGGTGGTCACGGTGTGGGGCGTATCCGCAGTGCTTGCCGGCTGCGCCGATGCCAGCTCCGGCGGTGACAGCGACGACGACGGCAACGCAGGTGAGGCCGGGGAGACGATCACCGTGGTGACCTCCATCGATGTGTATGCAGACCTGGTGGAGCAGATCGCGGGGGAGACCGCGGATGTCCAGCCCATGGTGGATAACCCCGCCGTCGACCCGCACTCCTATGAGGCGACTCCCCAGGACCGGCTCGCGGTGGACTCCGCCGACGTCATCGTCGCCAATGGTGGGGGGTACGACGCCTTCCTGACCCGGCTGGCTGAGTCTGCCGGGAAGCAGGACCAGGTCTATCAGCTGATCGAGGGTGAGAACGAGCACTCCCACGGGGACGACGGCGGCTACGAGAACGAGCACATCTGGTACGACCTCGACCAGATGCAGGACTTCGTGGCGGAATTCGCCGACTACCTGGCGGACGAAGTCCCTGACAACGCTGACCTGTATCAGGAGAACGCGGAAGCCCTTGGCGAAGAGCTGACTGAGCTCAAGGCCGAGGTAGAGGACGTATCCGCTGACGGCATGAGCTTCCTGGCCACTGAATCGGTCTCGGGATTCCTGCTGGAGGATGCCGGATTCGAGGACCTCACTGATGAGCAGTTCCTGGCTGCCGTGGAGCACGGCGACGATGTGTCCCCGCGGCTCTACCAGCAGGCTCTGGACATAGCCACCAGTGATGGCATCGGGCTGCTGGCCTACAACCCGCAGACTGAGACCAGCCAGTCCGAACAGATCCGAAGCGCAGCTGAGGATGCCGATGTCGCCGTCATGGAGTTCAGCGAGACCCTGCCAGAGGGCGTCGACAGTTATGTGGAGTGGATGCACTCCCAGATCGGGGACCTCGACGAGACAGTGGGCCGCGTCAATGGCTGAGCCAGGTCAATCGGCACTGTCGCTGCGGGGAGCGGGCATCGCCTTCAACGGGCGCACACTGTGGCAGGACGTGGATCTCGACGTCGCACCGGGGGAATTCCTCGCGGTGCTGGGACCCAACGGGGCGGGCAAATCAACGCTGCTCAAAGTGCTGTTGGGACTGCAGAAGCTCAGCTGGGGTGCGGCGGAGGTCGCCGGTGCGCCAGTGCGACGGGGCAGCAGCGCAGTGGGATACATCCCGCAGCAGCAGACGCTTCCCGCGGAGACTCCGCTGCGTGCCCGGGATGTCGTGGCGATGGGCCTGGACGGCCACCGATTCGGACTGCAGCTGCACCCGCGCAGGCTGCGCCGGCGTGTGGACGAATTGCTGGTGACCGTAGGTGCTGCCGAGTATGCTGATATGCCTGTCGGGCTGCTCTCCGGAGGCGAGCAGCAGCGGTTGCGCAGTGCCCAGGCGCTGGCGTCGAATCCTGCGCTGCTTCTCTGCGATGAGCCCCTGCATTCGCTGGACCTGCACCATCAGCAGGCCGTGACGGAGCTGATCCGCGAGCAGGCGGTGGAGCGCGGGGCCGCTGTGGTGTTCGTGACCCATGAGATCAATCCCGTCATCGAGCACGTCGACCGTGTCCTCTACTTCGCGCGGGGGCAGT
>DXGD01000160.1 GCA_019114115.1 Candidatus Nesterenkonia stercoripullorum | reverse complement strand
TCACCGCCGTTGGCTCCGTCGGGCCCGCCCAGGGGCTTGAACTTCTCGCGGTGGACGGAGACACAGCCGTGCCCGCCATTGCCTCCGGCAGCGTGCAAGACCACGCGGTCGATGAAATGAGCCATGACAGGCACTCCTGAATGATCAAAGGGTCACGATACAAGGCAAGGGCGGGTCCGAACGATCTCGGACCCGCCCTTGCCAGAAGGAACGTTATACGGCGTTCAGCGGCCCGATCAGGCTGCTGGAACGATGTTCACGACCTTGCGGCCGCGCCGGCTGCCGAATTCCACGGCGCCGGAGGTCAGGGCGAAGAGCGTGTCATCGCCGCCACGGCCGACATTCGTGCCGGGGTGGAACTTCGTGCCGCGCTGGCGGATGAGGATCTCACCGGCCGAGACGGACTGGCCGCCGAAACGCTTCACGCCAAGACGCTGTGCGTTGGAGTCGCGGCCGTTGCGAGTAGAGCTCGCACCTTTCTTATGTGCCATAGTTCTGCCTGCCTCTCAGAGCAATTCAGGGACGGGGGGACGAGTGCGTGAGCTTGAGGAAGCTCAGGCGATCTCGGTCACTTTCACGCGGGTCAAATCCGAACGGTGACCCTGGCGCTTGTGGTAGCCGGTCTTGTTCTTGAACTTGTGAATGACGATCTTCGGGCCGCGGAGGTCTTCCTGGACCTCTGCTGACACCTTGACCTTGGCCAGCTCTTCAGCTCCGGTTGTGACCTTATCCCCGTCAACCAGCATTACTGCCGGCAGCTCGATGGTGCTGCCTGCCTCGGCGGAAACGCGGTCAAGGGTCACGAGGTCTCCAACAGAAACCTTCTCCTGGCGGCCGCCAGCACGGACAATCGCGTACACCACTTGGGACTCACTTCTCTCGATGATCATGTCGGACAAACTCGCGTCATTCGATCTGCGGTAGCCGCAAGTCGAGTGACACGGAAGACGTATTGGTGCCGATAACACCAAGGGTCTACTTTACGCCAACGGCACCCTGACAGCAACTGCAGACGCGCCACGACACGCCGGAGCGCGTCTGCAGTCCGTGGAAGGCACCGTATGCGATCTAGCGGGAGGCGCTGCTATCGCCGCGGGAGATGTCCTCGGCCTTCACACCGACCCCCAGCATGACGGCTGCGCCCTTGGGCTCAGCGGCGGGCCCGGCGTCGTTCTTCCCGTCGTTCTTGCCGGTGGAGGCGTCTTCCGCCGGGCCAGATTCACTGCTGCCAGCTGCGGCCTTCTGCTGCGTGAACGTCGCAGTCCTGCCGGAAACGCCGGCATCTGGTGAAATCGACTGGATCTCCCCACCGGCGCCCTGGACTGATCCTGCAGCCCGACGACGTCGCCGCCGAGTCGGCGCCGCGCCAGCATCCGAGTCGCCGGCGGAGCGGGGCTGGCGGGACGCCACAGCAGCGTCCAGCGAATCCAGTGCGGACGCCGAGGATTTCTTGCCTGATGACCCGTCCGAGGGCTGCTTCCCTCGTGGGACCTGCACTGTCTCGCCGCCGATCGTCAGGGTCTTCGCCTCCGGCTCTGCGGCGCTGTTTCCTGCACTGCTTCCTGCGCTGGTCTCCGTGCTGTCAGCGCCGGCGGTGTTCTCAGCGCGACGACGAGCTCCTGAGCCGTTCTGGTCATTGCCGCGTCGATTGCGCCGGGACTGACCGCGCCCCTCTCCGCCACCGCTTGGCGAGCTGCGGTCGGCATTCTCCGTGTGCTCGGCCGTCGATCCATGGTCAGCAGGGGCGGGACGGCCGCCGTTGGAACCGCCGTCGGCAGCTGATGAGCCACTGTCGTCTGGCTCCTCATCATGCTTGTGCGTCGTCGCGGCGAGAACCTGGGCCATGCCCTGGCGTGCTTTCTCCTGCTTCTCCTGACGGTCCCTGTCCTGCGCGTCGGAGTCTTGGCGGGAGGATCCCGACGATGACGACGCCGAGTCTGGTGACCCGCCCTTGCCCTTGCGTCGCTTCTTGGACTGGTTCCGCTGCCTCTGCTCACCCTGAGATGTGAAGGAGCCACGATGCTGAATGGGCTCCTCGTGGGTGATGCTCCCGCGTCCGCTGCAATGCTCACAGGGCTCGGAGAACACCTCCAGCAGCCCGGTCCCCATGCGCTTACGGGTCATCTGTACCAGTCCCAATGAGGTCACCTCTGCGACCTGGTGCTTCGTCCTATCCCGTCCCAGGCATTCCACGAGCCGGCGCAGCACGAGGTCCCGGTTGGATTCGAGGACCATGTCGATGAAGTCCATCACGATGATCCCGCCGATATCACGCAGACGCAGCTGGCGAACGATCTCCTCAGCAGCCTCCAGGTTGTTGCGGGTGACCGTCTCCTCCAGGTTCCCGCCGGAACCGGTGAACTTGCCGGTGTTGACGTCCACCACTGTCATGGCCTCAGTCCGGTCGAAGACCAGCGAGCCACCGGAGGGCAGGTTGACCTTCCGGTCCAGGGCCTTGTTCAGCTGCTCATCAATCCTGTGATGGGCGAAGATGTCGCCCTTGTCCTGGTCCCCGTTGTCCCAGCGATGCAGCCGATCGAGCAGGTGCGGCGCCACATAGGTGACATAGGCCTCGATGTTGTCCCAGGTCTCTTCACCCTGGATCTCCATCGAGGAGAAGTCCTCATTGAAGACATCGCGCACGACCTTGATCGTCAGATCCGGCTCGCTGTAGAGCAGCTCGGGCGCCAGCACCTTCTTATCGGCCCGCTGGGACTGGATGGTTTCCCAGAGCGCACGCAGACGGTTGATGTCATGGGTGAGCTCCTCCTCAGAAGCTCCTTCGGCGGCCGTGCGGACGATGACGCCCGAATCCTCGGGCATCTGCTCCTTGAGGATCTTCTTCAGCCGGGCCCGTTCAGTGTCAGGCAGCTTCCGCGAGATCCCCGTCATGGAGCCGCCTGGCACGAAGACGAGGTAGCGGCCCGGCAGCGACACCTGGCTGGTCAGCCGGGCGCCTTTATGGCCCACCGGGTCCTTGGTGACCTGGACCAGGACGGAGTCGCCTGATTTGAGGGCGTTCTCGATCTTCCGCGGCGACCCGCCGAGGTTGGCCGCTGACC
>DXGD01000159.1 GCA_019114115.1 Candidatus Nesterenkonia stercoripullorum | reverse complement strand
GAGGATATGTCGGCCCAGCAGGGCGCCGATCTCGTCGCCGGAGAGCTGCCGCCAGCTCTGCTGCTTCTCGTCGAAAACCGCTGCGGAGAGCCTGTCCGCGTCGGGATCGTTGGCCAGGACGAGGTCCGCATGGTGCTCGGCCGCCGCGGCAAGCGCCAGGTCCAACGCCCCGGGCTCCTCCGGGTTGGGGAAGTCCGCAGTGGGAAAGTCAGGGTCAGGGGAGAACTGCTCGGCAACAGGGACGATGTCGGTGAAGCCGGACTCCCGCAGCAGATCTGTGACCAATTCCCCGCCGACACCGTGCATCGCCGTATAGACGATGCGGAGCTCACGGTGGGGACGCCCGGTGGTATCGAGCAGCTGTGAGCTCTCCTGCCGATACGAACTGCGGGCGTCATCTCCGATGAGCGTGATTCCGGCAGGCCAGGGAACCTCAGCGCTGGGCTGGGTGGTGGAGACAGCGGCCTGCGGTGAGAAATCCGCTGCGGCGCACTCTTCGATGCGCTGGGCGATCTCCCCGTCGACCGGCGCGGTGATCTGAGCACCCACCCCGGCGCCGCTCGGCTCGACGGCGCGGGAGAGCTCCCCTCCCAGATACACTTTGTAGCCGTTGTCACGTGGCGGATTATGGCTGGCCGTGACCATGACGCCGATATCCGCCTCGCGGGTCATGACCTGCCGGGCCAGCAGGGGAGTGGGCCCTGGGCGGTCGAAGACGTGCACGTCCCACCCGGCAGAGGCGAAGATCGACGCCGTCTCGGCGGCGAACTCGTCCGATTGATGCCGGGCGTCGTACCCGATGACGATCAGCCGGCGGTCATCCGTCCTGCCGGCCTCCGGGCTGCTTCCCGCAGGTGCTGATGGCCCCTGATCATCGGCTCCTGCGGACGAAGGCTCAGCGCCCAGGTGCTCCCGGGCGAAGGCGAGGAGCCCGCGCGCGGTCTGACGCACGACCAGGCGATTCATCCGCAGCGGCCCCGGGCCCAGCTCAGCACGCAGCCCCGCGGTACCGAAGGCCAGTCGCCCCGCGAAGAGGCCGTCGAGTTCCTCCGCGGCCTGTGCGTCGTCGTCCTCTGCGCGGTGGAGCAGCTTCTCCAGCGCATCGTGCGTTCGCGGATCAGGATCGACGTCGATCCATCGGCGGACTGTGCTGAGCAATTCGACGGACATGATTATCCCTCCATAGCGCGATGAATGATCTGGGTCAGCAGACCGGAGATCCGCGCTGCCGCGGATCTCCCGGCCTCAAGCACTTCCTCGTGGCTCAGGGGCTCCGGCGAGATGCCGGCCGCCTGATTCGTCACCAGGGAGATCCCGAAGACTTCCATGCCGGCCGCCCGGGCCGCGATGGCTTCCAGAGCTGTGGACATTCCCACCAGATCCGCGCCGATCCTGCCGGCGTAGCGGACTTCGGCAGGGGTCTCGTAGTGCGGGCCAGGGAACTGGGCGTAGACGCCTTCCGGCAGTGTGGGGTCGACCTGCCTGGCGAGATCGCGGATGCGCGGGGAGTACAGGTCGGTCATGTCGACGAAATGGGCGCCGCGCAGTGGCGAGACCCCCGTCAGATTGAGGTGATCGCTGATCAGCACGGCGCTTCCAGGAGCCCAGTCAGGGTTCAGCCCGCCGCAGCCGTTGGTGAGCACCATCGTCGAGGCGCCAGCCGCGGCGGCAGTGCGCACTCCGTGGGCGACCGCGTCGACACCGCGCTGCTCGTAGTAGTGCGTTCGTGATCCGACGACCAGCACGATCTTCGACGACGGAGTGCGCAGCACCGACAGCGTTCCCGCGTGGCCGGATACCGCGGAGGCATGGAAGCCGGGAATCTCAGCTGCCGGGATGGTGGCAACGACCTCGCCGAGGGCCTGGGCCGCTTCACCCCAGCCGGAGCCCAGAGTGCAGGCCAGGTCGATCCGCTCGACGCCACTGCGCTCGAGCAATTCCTGCGCGGCCTGCTCCGCGAGACGGTTCGCCGGGGCCGCGGGGTCGTTCGTGGGAATCGTATGCTCGTTCATCGCACTCAATCTACCGTGTCCGTCGGCTCAGCGCAGGAGCCGTGGCTTTAGGAGCTGACGTGCATATGAAGCCTGCGGGCCGCCTCGGAGATCGACCCGGTGAGGGAGGGGTACACCGTGAACGTGGAGGCGACGTCGTCGACATGCATCTTCTGCGTGACCGCGAGGGCCAGCGGGAAGATCAGCTCGGAGGCGCGAGGAGCCACGACGACGGCGCCGATCGTCGTCCCCGACCCGCTCCTGGCGAAGATCTTCACGAAGCCATCCCGGATGTACATCATCTTGGCTCTGGGGTTCGTGGCCAGATCGAGCTTGATGACGTCGGCCTGGTACTTCCCGGAGTCCACCTGCTCCTGGGTGACCCCGACAGTGGCGATCTCCGGAGAGGTGAAGACATTCGACGCCACCTGGTGAAGCTTCAGCGGCTTCACCGCTTCACCCTGCATATGGGAGATGGCGACGCGGCCCTGCATCGCCGCGACAGAGGCCAGCGGCATCATGCCCGTGCAGTCACCGGCGGCGTAGATATTGTTGGCTGTGGTGCGCGAGATCGTGTCCACCAGGATATGACCGGATTCAGAGGTCTCGACGCCGCACTCTTCCAGGCCGATATCGCCGGTGTTCGGCACCCCGCCGACGGCCATCAGGCAGTGCGAGCCGGAGATGACCCGCCCGTCGGTGAGCGTGACCTCGACGCCGTCGTCGCTGCGTTGGACGTGGGCTGCGCGGGACTTGGAGGCGACGTTGACCCCGGCGCGCACGAAGGAGTTCTGCAGCACTCGGGCCGCATCAGGATCCTCGCCCGGGAGCACCTGCTCCCGGGATGAGACGAGAGTGACCTCGGCGTCGAGCCGTCGGTAGGCGGAGGCGAACTCCGCCCCTGTCACCCCGGAGCCGACGACGATCATATGCTCAGGCACTTCCGTGAGGTTGTACGCCTGGGTCCAGTTCAGAATGCGTTCGCCGTCGGGCACTGCCGTGGGAAGCTCGCGAGGGCTGGCGCCAGTGGCCACGATGACAGCGTCAGCCTCGATCAGCTCCGTGCTGCCATCCTCCGCGGTGACCTCAATATGGTGAGGCGGCTTGAGGCGTCCTCGTCCAGAGACGATCCTGACGCCGATCGCCTCGAGGGTGGTGTGGATATCTCGTGACTGGTTGCTGGCCAGCTTGAGCAGCCTGCGGTTGATCGTGGAGAAATCCGCCCACGCACCGGCCTCGGACTCACCGTCCTG
>DXGD01000158.1 GCA_019114115.1 Candidatus Nesterenkonia stercoripullorum | reverse complement strand
GCCAGGACGCTGGACGACCTGCCCGAGAACGCCCGGAACTACGTGCTGGCCCTCGAAGGCATGTCGGGGACGCGGATCTCTGGCGTCGGCGTCGGGCCAGGGCGTGACCAGACTGTGGCTGTCCACGATCTGATCGCCGACTAGCCGAGAGGCCCCTGCCGGAACCCCTCGGCCCCTGCCGTATCGGGGCTTTCGTGCACGCGACCCTCCCTTATCGGGCTTTCGCGCACAATACCCTCCCTCGTGCGTCGCACCCTCTCCTAGGCGGGAGGGTAGAGCGCACAACGGAGGGTGAAGGGGGTGGCGCCTGCCTCATCCGGGCGTGGCCTACCGACAACGGAGGGTGAAACGGGCGGAGTGGGACGCGATACCGGCACGGCTCGACGACAGGGAAGGGTCAGGGGTCGTCATCGGCGAGGGACGTGTGCGCTCCACGCGCCTCAGGAGTCGTTGGACAGGGCTTGGATGCGCCAGCTCGCTTCGGCCTGCTCTCCCCATACGTGCTCGATCCCGCTGCCAGCAGTGATCGCGAAGCACAGGTCGACGGGCTCACCCGGCGCGTCTCCCTCTCCTGCAGTCAGGTCGATGTGCTCCTTCAGCGGAACGTTGCCCTGGGCCAGCGTCTCGCCTCTGCCGATAGGATCGGATTCCACCGCACTGGCGGCGTCGCAGGTGCTCAGCCCCTCGAACACGGCGAAGGACAGATCAGGGATGAAGTCGCCGTCGGAGCGCGCTACGTTGAGCCCGCTGCCCGCGTCGACCTTCGCGTCCTGCGCCGTCTCACCGTCGAGACGGACCGAGAAAGGGGCGTAGACGGTCTCGCCGGGCTCCATCTGGGTCGCCACGAAATCCAATTCAGCGGCCTGCCCCGAAAGCTCGTGAGTGGTGAACCATTCCCCGTCAAGAGAGCCTTCCAGATTCGCTGAACCCCCGCCTGACCCTGCGAAGAGGAACCCCGAATCGTTCCAGGTGGCGACCGAAGCTATGGCTCCGACCCCCAGCCCAATGCCTCCGGCCAGCAGCACCTTCGCTTTTGTCCGGCTCCATCGTGTGGATGAATCTTCTGTGCTTGACGACATACGCCCTCCATACCCTGCTTTTCGTGCTGACGTACAGTCTATGGCAGTGCCCTTCATAATGCCCATCGTGAGGCCGATCCGGGCGTCTGACCCCGCCGCTGCCCCGTGACGTACACCATGCCCGGCGATGAGGTAGTCTGAACGAGCAAACCATCAAGAGCGGCTGAGAGATCTGGCTCGACGACGCCGCAGCAACCCGGGTACGGCTCTTCTCCAGGAGCCGGGAACTATCCATGCCGGGTGCTACCGCCAGCAACGATGGAGGGAAGATGCCGCATTTCTCGTGGTCTGCCGCTGAGGCCAACACTGAGGCCCCAGGGCAGCCGGGTTCGCCGCCCACAGCCCTGACTGAGACGATTGCAGTGCTCGAGGCCGGAGCAGTGGATCGGGAATCAGCCCGGAGACTGCCGTCTCAGGAGATCCGGGATCTCGCCGATGCCGGCATCGGCAAGCTCCGCGTCCCGGCAGCTTTCGGCGGATATGGCCTGGACTGGGTAGCCACCACCCGGATACTGCTCGCCGTCGCAGCGGCGGACAGCAACGTGGTTCAGGCACTTCGTGCGCATCAGGCCGTCGTCGAGGATGCGCTGTGGCAGGGGGACACGTTCTCCCAGCGCTGGCTTCACCGGCTGGGCGAGGGTGCGCTGGCCGGCAATGCCTGGACAGAGCCCGGAGCAGGCGGTCTCGCCCGCTCGGGGACTCAGCTGAGCCATGGCCCGCAGGGCCCCGTCGTGCACGGGGAGAAGGCGTATACGACAGGCTCCCTCTTCGCCGACTGGCTCGATGTCACCGCTGCTGATGATCAGGGGCGTGAGCTGGGCGTCTTCGTGCGCAGAGATCAGCCCGGCGTGAGCGTCAGAGATGACTGGAACGGATTCGGCCAGCGCACCACCGCCTCGGGCGGGATCACTCTGGACGGGGCCGCCGTCGATCCCGCAGAAATCCGCGAGCTGACCGACAGGTTCCCCTATCAGACGGCGCTGTACCAGCACATCCTGATCGTCGCCCTGGCTGGTATCGCGGAGGCAGCTGCCCGAGACGCCGCTGCCGAAGTGTCGGCCCGCAAGCGGGTCTACTCCCACGGCAACGGCGACAGCTCCGCCCACGATCCCCAGATCCTCCAGGCCGTCGGTGAAATAGATGCTGCAGCCGCCCTGGCCCGTGCCAGCGCACTCTCCACGGCGCAGGCCATCGAGGACGCGGCGGCCGCCCGTGAGCTTGCCGAGGAGGAGCAGCACCGCCTGGCCATTGAAGCGGAGCTGGCCACCGCACGGGCCCAAGTGGCCCTGCACCGGCCCGTGCTGGACGCGGTGACCCGGATCTTCGACGCGCTGGGTGCCTCCGCGGTGGACCGGGCCAAGCAGTTGGACCGGCACTGGCGCAATGCCCGCACAGTGACCAGCCACAATCCATGGATCTACAAGGCTCGGATTCTCGGGGACTACCGCGTCAACGGCACTGAGCCGGTCAGGCTCTGGTCTGTGGGCACGCCCTCGTCCTCCGGGGCGGAGAACGCTGTGCCGGAGAAGGGATCACCGCCGGACTCTGGGCCAGCTCAGCACGACGAGGCCGTCCGAAACAGCGCTACAGGGGGAGCCAACTGATGAGTGCAGAATCCGCGAACGCACGCTCGCATTGGTCGGGCTCGGCGACTGCTGAGGAGATCGCCGCGTGGGGCAAGGTCGCACAGGGCGTGGCCGAGAGGCTGGGCGAGGACGCCGTCGCCCGCGACCGCGCCAATCAGACGCCTCACTACGAGGCCGGCCTGCTCAAGGAGTCCGGTCTGACGAACCTGCTGGAGCCGGAATCGCTGGGCGGAGGCGGTGGCCACTGGAAGACGGCGTTCCATGTGGTGCGGATCCTGGCTCGCGCCGACGCCTCGATCGCCCAGCTGCTGGCGTATCACTACATCAACAGCGCGAATATCGTCTTCTCCTTTCCCGATCCGCGCAGCCGCGAGGACTGGCATCGTCGCAGTATCGAAGGGCGATGGATCTGGGGCGATTCGGTCAACCCGACTGACCCGGACCTCACACTCGAGCCGTCGGGCGATGGCTTCGTGCTCACCGGACGGAAGCGCTACTCCACCGGATCTGCGGTGGGGGATGCACTGCTGGTGAATGCGCGGGTCAGTGCAGGCCCGCAGGAAGGCGACGTGCTCGCGCTCGTGCTGGAGAATGGCCGGGACGGCGTGGAGTTCCTGG
>DXGD01000157.1 GCA_019114115.1 Candidatus Nesterenkonia stercoripullorum | reverse complement strand
GGTCGAGGCGGGCAGGATGCAGGTGGTCGGTGCCGTGATAGGAGCCGAACCAGATGCTCGATCCGTCCGGAGCGGCCTCGAAGGGGTAGACGTCCATCGGGTAGGCATCCCCGTCGAAGGTGGCGATGAGGGTCTCGCCGCGCCAGAGCTCCCAGGTGCCGTCCGCTCGCATGCACCTGTGCAGGAGCGTGTCGCCGACGAGCATCCAGGTGCTCCCCGCACCGGGGGTGGGAGCGAGCCGGGACAGGGTGCCGGTGGCGATCTCGAGGTCGTAGAGATCGAACTCCGCCGGGTTCCGGGCGTTCATCTGGAAGGTGGCGTGGCCGGGTCGTCCCTGTCGGAGCTCGAGACCCCGGACCGAGGCACCGGGGAACGGCGTGAGGTCCACCGCCGGGGCACCGGGCTCATCGAGGTCGATGCGGAAGACGTGCCAGTTCTCGTCACCCCCGCTGTCCTGCTGGTAGAGGAGGTGGCGGGAGTCGTCGGCCCAGAGGTACCGGACGATGGAGCGCGAGTCGTCGGCGGTGACGCAGCGGGGCTCCGTCCCGGCGTCGATCTCCTCGACCCAGATGTTGAGCCGCTCGTGCCACATGGACAGGCACGCCAGCCGGGTGCCGTCCGGGGAGATCGTGATCCCCGAGCGCTCAGGCGGCCGCAGGAGGTCGTCGATGGTGAGCGTCGAAGTGGTGGGCATCAGAGGTTCCGTCTCGTCGATCAGGTCGGCGGTGACGGTGTCCTCGTCTCCGAGGCGGGCGTCGGCGGCGTCCTCCCGGGGACCGGTGGTGGACTCCTCGTGACGCTCCTCGGCGGCGCGGAGCCGCGTCGTGCTGCGGCGGAACGCCCAGACCACGACGAGGGCGAGCACGATGGTCAGCGGTGCTCCCATGACGGTGTCCGCGACTCCGAGGGCGGTGACGTTCCCAGCGACGTACAGCCACTGCTGCACGACGAACTTGGCGAGATGGGCGACGGCGATGGCCGCGGTGGCGATGACGTGCGCACGGAAGGTGGGACGGTCCTCCCGCCAGGTGTGTTCGCCGCCGTGCACCGTGTTCCAGATCATGCCGGTCAGGGGGCGCCTCGCCACGACGGAGATCGCGGTGGGGATGAAGATCGCCAGGGCGGCCCAGATGCCGATGGCGAAGAAGTCCCGGACCGAACCGGTCCAGATCACAATCCCGGCGGCCAGGGCCACGCCGAGCAGGCTGCCGATCGCCGAGGGCACTTTCTCCCCACGGGCCAGGCGGACCACGAACAGCACGGCTCCCGCGCCGATCGCGACGGCGAGCGTGGGCATCAGCGGGAGGAAGAGGTGTGCGACCACCAGGGCGATCACGGGAACGGTCGAGAGGACGAGGCCCGAGGCTCCTCCCATCTGGTCGATGATCTGCTCGGTGGTGGTGCGCTCTGTCTTGTCGGTATCCATCGTCCGCCTCCGTCGGGGAGTCGAGGAATGCTGTCGACAAAGAGTACACACTATGCCGGAGCGGCATACTCCAGACCCAACAGAGAAAATGTGACCAACGACACATCACGTGTCAGGGGGTGCGGGCCTGCGCGAGGTCCTCGTGCCGTGCGAGCTCGATGCCGGAACACCGCTCGTTGGCGACGCTCTCGGCGTGGGCGGGCGGGGTGGCCTCGGCGACTGACGCGCGATGCATCCCTCAGCTCGCACGTCGGAACCCGGCGGTGGTCAGCCCCGGCCACGATTGGTCCTGGCCGCGGTCAGTCCCGGCTGCGGCCAGTACCTCCGCGGTCAGTACGGCGGGTTCGGTACGGCCGCGGTCAATACGGCCGTGGTCAGTACGGCGGCGGATCGCACGGCGGATGCAGGTCCCCGCCGTGCCCGACCCACCAGTCGTCCTCTCCGTCCGGTCCGATGACGATGTCACCGGGGGAGAGGCCCTGCTCCCGCACCCATCGTCGGCGTGCGGCCGTCTCCGCCCGCAGATGTCGGAGGTGCTCGTGCTGCTCCCGGGCTGCGGTCATCTCGTCGACGACCTGTGCGGTGGCGACTCCACCGTCGACGTTCAGCTGTTCCAGCAAGCCGTGGACCTGCTTCGCTCCGGGGCGGCGGTCGGCAAGATCGTGCTCGCGTTCAATTGAGCCAGGCTTTCATGCTCTCCAGCTGTTCAGCTTCCCTGTCCAGGCGAGGCAGTAGATCGCAAGTCAGACTGCCTTACGTGCCGGAACGCGGTGGAGTTCCGGTTCGACGTCTAGCGCTGCTGACTGACTCCGTCTTGCGCTGGGTTCGATATCAGATCACTCGACGGTAAGAAGACCGAGTGCATCTGGCATGAGCAGTTACGACAAAACGCATTGAACATGCAGAACATGCTCGCCGTGTCGATCGAAGTGTCGCCGCGACCCATCGACGAGATCGTGCAGGGTAAGCGCGTGACCACCCCTGATACGGCGATCCGTCTTGCGCGGTTCTTCGGAATGGCGGAAGAGTTCTGAATGAATCTGCAGTCGAGCTGCGAGCTGCGTCGTGAGCGCCGAGCGCTGCGCGAGAAGATCTCTGCGACCACACCTCCTCGTAGTCGCGCAGCCGTTCGACTCGTCGCGGAATCCGGTCTGCCGAAGGTTCCGCTTCAACGTCTG
>DXGD01000156.1 GCA_019114115.1 Candidatus Nesterenkonia stercoripullorum | reverse complement strand
GCCCCGGCGGACCTCATTGCGGCCGGTGGGTACTTCGCGGCATTGCACGCTGCCTGGGAATCCTCGATGAGCTCATCAGGGGGTGCCGGCGCGTAGCCTCCAGCGCCGAGGCCCGATGTGCGGCAACGGCTGGCTGGGCTGGGAGGTCACAGCCACGCGCCTCCCCGGCCAAGGGGCTCAGAGCTCGATGCTCTGCCCCGTAATGCGACGGTAGGCGTCGCGGTACCGCTCGGCCGTCGCCTGTGCGACGTCGGCTGGGAGCGGCGGCGGTGCCTGACCGGAGCCTTTGTCCCATCCTGACTCGCCTCCCAGCAGCCAGTTACGCACGAACTGCTTGTCGAAAGACGGCTGCAACTGCCCGGGGACCCAGGATTCGGCAGGCCAGAAGCGCGAGGAGTCTGGGGTCAGCACCTCATCACCCAGAACCAGTTCACCTGAGGCGCGATCCACACCGAACTCGAGCTTGGTGTCGGCAAGGATGACGCCGGCCTCGCGCGCGACCCGCTCAGCCAGCCCGTAGACCGTCAGCGTGGCCTCCCGGAGCTGTTCAGCCCGCGACTGACCCACCTGCTCCGCCAGCTCAGCGAAGCTGATGTTCACGTCATGCCCGCCGAGCTCCGCTTTCGACGACGGCGTGAAGATCGGCTCAGGAAGCCGGGACCCGTCCTCCAGCCCTTCCGGGAGGGGGATGCCGGTCACCGTGCCCGAGGTCTTGTACTCGGCGTAGCCCGAACCGGTGAGATATCCGCGGGCGATGCATTCAGCCTCGATCATGTCGAGGTCACGGCAGATCATCGCCCGGCCGGCAACAGCCTCCGGGACGTCGGTGGAGATCACGTGAGTCGTGACACCGGCCTCAGCCAGACGATCGAACCACCACAGGCTCAGCTGCGTGAGGATGATGCCCTTACCGGGTATCCGGCTGGAGAGAATGTAGTCGAAAGCGCTGATCCGGTCGCTGGCCACCACCAGCACCACGTCGTGGCCCGCCCACGCGGAGTCCGCTGCGGGGCGGTAGAGGTCGCGGACCTTGCCCGAGGACGCATGGACCCAGCCCGGCAGCTGCGGCGCCAAGCGGATCTCTCCGGCCAGGGCCTTGGCGGCGATATCGGTGCGGTACTGCATCCCGGCGAAGGAGATCTCGTCCACACCCGCATAGGCCTTCTCCACAGCCTCGCCCAGCGTCTTTCCCTCACCGACGACGGCGAGCACCCGCCCGCCGGAAGTGCTCACAGCCGCCGCGTTCGCACCTTCGGCCTGGCCGTCCTGGCTGGCCTCGTCCTCCGGCGCCTCCGCAGCGGGAAGCGCTGCTGCCGAGGTCCCGGCGTGCAGCACCGCGACGCCGTCGAGCGCTTCTGCCGCGTCAATCCCGGTGATCCGATCCCCTTTCTGGGGCGATCCGGGGTAGTTCGCGGCGGCCAGCACCACGCCGGCGGCGTACCCGGCGGACCAGTCGAGCCGCCGCTGCGCGCCGAGCGTCCCGGTGGCGCAGTCCATCAGCAGTCCGCCCAGCGGCGTCGCCAATCGCTGCAGGACAGGCTGGGTCTCTGGGTCGCCGAATCGGACGTTGAACTCGATGACGCGCACACCGCGGGAGGTCACGGCGAGACCGCAGTAGAGGACGCCGACGAAAGGCGTCCCGCGATCGCGCATCTGCTGCAGCGTAGGGGCCGCGACGCGATCCACCACCGTGGCCACGAAGTCACGCACGACGCCGTCCTCGCCCGTCTCGCTGTAACCTTCCAGCCAATCCAGCGGGGTGTAGGCACCCATGCCCCCTGTATTCGGCCCGAGATCACCGTCGGCGATGCGCTTGAAGTCCTGCGCCGGGCTCAGCGGCACGAGGTTCGTGCCGTCAGAGAGCACGAAGAGCGAGACTTCCGGCCCGTCGAGGAACTCCTCGATGACCACTGAGCCACCGGCAGCGAAGCAGGCCCGAGCGTGCTCCAGGGCTTCTTCCCGGTTCTCCCCGACCAGCACGCCCTTACCGGCGGCGAGCCCATCGTCCTTGACGACATAGGGAGGGCCGAAACGGTCCAGCGCCGCGGCGGATTCGTCCTCGTCAACGGCATGCACGGCGCCCGCCGTCGGAACCCCGGCGGCTTCCATGACGTCCTTGGCGAAGGCCTTGGAGGCTTCCAGCTCCGCTGCTGCGGCTGAGGGCCCGAAGACCGGCACCCCAGATGCACGGACCGCGTCGGCCACGCCTGCTGCCAGCGGCGCTTCCGGGCCGATGACCACCAGATCGCTGCCTCTAGCGGCGGCAAGATCGGCGACGGCCTGCCCGTCCTGCGCATTGACCGCATGGCAGGAGACGTCCTGCGCGATACCTGCGTTTCCCGGCGCGGCCTCTACAGAAGTGACAGCCTCATCCCGCAGAAGACCTCGAACGATGGCGTGCTCACGGCCGCCAGAACCCACGACTAATACCTTCACGGTTCACCAGCCTATCGGTTCCGCGCCGCTGCAGGGGCGTCTCGGCCTAGACTGGTGGAATGATCGACGAGCAGACTGAGTCAGAGAACTACAGTTCCGCAGACACCGCCACGGCGTCGGAGTCAGCGGAGCTGGCCGTGGTGACACGTGCGGGGATCGTCGAATCCCGGCATATCGGGTCGGCGGCCGTGGTCGGGCCTGATGGGGAGCTGCTCTTCTCCGCGGGCGCGCCGCAGCGCACCATCTTTCCCCGATCGGCGCTGAAACCGTTCCAGGCGATCGCCTCATTGCGCTCCGGAGCGCTGATCTCCCCCGAAGCGGTGGCTCTGGCCTGCGGGTCCCACGTCGGGTCCCGCAAGCACCAGGAGCTCGCCCAGCAGATGCTCGCCGATGAGGGTCTCGACGAGAGCTACTTGCTGTGCCCCGCTGCGCTTCCCCTCAGGAAGAAGGATCTGCGGATCCACTGGGAAGCCGGCAAAGAGGAGACTGCACTGGCCTTCAGCTGCTCCGGCAAGCATGCTGCGTTCCTGGCTGCCACGCGCACCCAGGGGTGGCGGCTGGCCACGTACCTGACTTCACGTCACCCTCTCCAGCAGAGCGTGCTCGAAGTGGTCGCCGAGTACTGCGGGGAGACGCCCTCAGCACTCGGCGTGGACGGCTGCGGAGCACCTGCCCCGGCCATATCATTGGCCGGGCTGGCGCGCGGGTATTCCACACTGTCCTCGGCGACCTCCCGCCGGGACGCAGAAGTCCATGCTTTCACCGTCAATCAGGCGATGCTCGACTATCCCTGGGCTGTTCACGGCCGGGGTGAGACCAACACCGTGGTCATGGAGAAGCTGGGCCTGATCGCCAAATTCGGAGCAGAAGGCGTCCTGGCCATCGGCGCCCCCGATGGCACCGCCGTCGCCGTGAAGACGCTCGACGGGAGCCAGCGGGCGAACAACGTCGTCGCGCTGAGCCTGCTGGCAGCTCACGGAGCCATCGATGTGGATGCGCTCGGCGGAGTGCTTCGGGAGATCGTGAAGCCCATCACCGGAGGTGCCTCAGCGGAGCAGGTGGGCAGCATCCGGCTGTCCTCGCGGCTGCTCGAAGACCTCTGACCTGCCTCGCAGCGCCCCTCTCGCGGCTTCCCCGCCTCGCAGCACAGGTTGCCGCGCAGCCCAGGTTGGCTCGGCCACGCCGCCGCCTCGTCCCCGAAGGAGGTTCCACGATGGCACGACGCCGTATCGCTCGCCCCGAAGGCCTCGCCGCGCTCCGCCGCTGCCTGGCGGCGTCAGACGGCGGCGCCCAAGCCAGCTCAGGCGGGACGCCTGGCGCGGAGGCTGGGCAGCATGCGCAGGGCAGTCCACGAGCGGACCGCCCAACACGCGCGACCGCCGTGCGCTTCCTCCTGGAGGAGCTCGCCGCACAGGCTCCCGGGAACTCCGTGGAGGTCCGCGTGCCGCCGTTCGGCGTGACTCAATGCACAGAAGGCCCCCGGCATACTCGGGGCACCCCGCCCAACGTCATTGAGATCTCGGCCGAGGTTTGGCTGGAGCTCGCCACGGGCCGCACCAGCTGGGCTGATGCGACGCAGCGCGGCGAGATCTCGGCCTCGGGCATCCGTGCGGACTTGCACGAGCTGCTCCCCCTCGTCAGCACCGAGGACCTACGCACCGCTGAGCACGGCGATGCCTGAGGGCGATACTGTCTACCGCCAGGCGGCCGCGCTGAGCACGGCCCTGGTCGGCAAGCTGCTCGTCAGCAGTGACTTCCGTGTGCCTGACTACGCCACACTGGATCTGTCAGGGGAACCGGTGGAGTCGGTGGTGGCCCGCGGCAAGCACCTTCTGATGCGCGTGGGGCAGCTGAGCATTCAATCCCATCTGCGCATGGAAGGAACCTGGCACGTCTACGCCAGGGGCGCGCAGGAGGGTGAGCAAGCGGGCCGATTCCCACGCTGGCGCCGCCCGGCCCATACGGCCCGCTGCATTCTCACCACGGAGGATCAGCAGGCAGTGGGCTTCTCGCTCGGCGAATTGCATGTGCTGCCGCGGGCTGAGGAGGCAGCGGCCCTGAGCTATCTGGGTCCGGACCTCTTGGGCCCGGATTGGGACGCCGAAGAAGCACGACGCCGGCTCCTGCACGATCAGCGGCGCAGCATCGGAGTGGCCTTGCTGGATCAGCGCAATCTCGCCGGAATCGGCAACGTCTTTCGAAGTGAGATCTGCTTCCTGGCCCGGGTGCATCCCGCTGTGCTGGTGGGCGAGCTCGAGGGGAGCCCCGACGGGACGCCGGACAGAACGCAGGCAGCGGGACCGGACGGGCCGCCGTCGGACCAGCCGGGCGTCACGCTGAATCGGATCCTGGATCTGGCCCGGCGCCTGCTGTCGGTCAACTCCCTGCGAACGCGTCGTCGTACGACCGGGACGGCTGGAAGCACGCCCGACTACTGGGTCTACGGCCGTCGCGGGCAGGCCTGCCTGCGCTGCCGCACCCGGATCGTGCGCGCGGAGCTGGGCGAGGAGGATCTGCGGCGGCGAGCTGTGCAGGACAGGGTCATCTACTACTGCCCTTCCTGCCAGCCCGCACCGCAGCCCTGAGCGCCGAGGGAGGACTTCGCGAATGGGACACCACGAAGCCCTCCCTGAGCGGCGTCACAGGGTCAGAGCTGGACTTGCCGGTTGACGTCCTTGTACAGCAGGTACCGGAAGGGACCGGGCCCCCCGGCGTAACAGGCCTGCGGGCAGAAGGCACGAAGGGACATGTAGTCACCTTCCTGCACCTCGACCCAGTCCTCATTGAGACGATAGACGGCCTTGCCCTCGAGGACGTAGAGACCATGCTCCATCTCATGGGTCTCGGCGAACGGGATGACGGCACCGGGCTCGAACGTCACGATGTTGACGTGCATGTCGAAGGAGTGATCCTGCGGATCCAGGGTCCGCGTCGTGCGCCAGCGCCCTTCAGTGCCTGGCATCGGGCTGGCCTCGATGTCTTGCTCGTGGCCGACCACTGGCTTCGGCGCCGGGCCCGACCAGGGCTGGTACCGCTTGCGCAGCCAGTGGAACCGTGCCGCAGAGTCCCCTTCGGCCCGAAGGGACCAGCTGGTGCCCGCGGGAACGAAAGCGAAGCCACCGGGCGAGAGCTCATGAACGTCGCCGTCGATAGTCACCTTCACCTGGCCCTCCATCAGGAACAGGAAGCCTTCCACCTCGGCCTGCGGCTCGGGAGCATCCGATCCGCCGCCCGGGGCGACCTCCAAGATGGTCTGCGAGAAGGTCACCGCACCGCCGGAGACAGGGCGGTTCAGCACCCATGCCCGCGTCTGGGTCCATTCCGGCAGCACCGTGGTGACGATGTCACGCAGCACCCCGCGGGGGATCACCGTGTAGGCCTGCGTCACTACCGCACGGTCGGTCAGCAGGTCCGTCTGCGGAGGGTGGCCTCCGTGCGGCGCGTAGTAGGTCCTGGATGATTCAGCCGTTGTCACTGTGAATTCCTCTCCTCGGTCTGATGGGCACTATGGTCGGGGAGCAACCCGGTGCGGGCAAGGTGCGCCAGATCGTCAGGGCCGACGCCGGTAGCCTCGTTCAGCTCCTGAGCGCTCACTGCCCCGCACGCAAGGCCCCGGGCAAGGTATCGTGCCAGCGCCTTGGCCGTCGCCGGTTCGTCCAGCACCCCCGAGGACTCTTTGAAGACGTAGTTGCGCAGCCGCCGGGCAGCGCTTCCGAAGCCTTCGCGGAAGAACAGGAACGTCGCCAGGAAGCGTGTGGGCAGCTGGCTCGGGTGCAGATCCCAGCCTTGGTAGATCCCGCTCTGCAGATGACGTCGGATCAGCGCCGCATGCAGGCCCCAGGCGGCATTGACCGTCTCGGCATCGCCGACTGGGAGCAAGTTGGTGGACCCATCGGAGAGGTGGACGCCCGTGCCGGCCACGGCCAGCTGCATGTGCTGCTTGGCGAAATCGGCGGCCGGGTGGTCCATCGCCTGGTAGGCCGCTGCCACTCCCACCGAAGCGGAATAGTCGTAGGTCCCGTAGTGCAGGGAGGTGATCCGCCCTTCGCCGGCATGGAGTGCCGGAGCGATCGTGATCAGGCCGTCGGCACCGAGGATCAGCTGCGGGGTCTCCACCTGGACTTCGAACCGCAGGCTGCCGTCTGCCAGGTCGAGGGCACGCTCCAGCGCACGGCACGCGGTGACCATCGCACGGATCTGCTCCACTGTGCTGACCTTGGGCAGCGTGAGGACCAGCTGCTCGGGAACTCCTCCATGCGCACGAATCAGCGTGGACACGAACAGATCGAGAGTACGCAGGCCGCGGCGTCGTACCGGTGCTTCGAGGCATTTGAAGCGGATGCCGACGAATGCCGGCGAGCTGCCTTGGGCGATCGTCTGCGCCACGTGCTCGGCAGCCGCGATGGCGAGTGAGTCCTCTTCCTCATCCGGGCGGTTGCCGAAGCCGTCTTCGAAGTCGATGCGCAGATCCTCGATGGGCTCCTCGCGCAGCTTCTGCGTCACCGCAGCGGCCAGGCTCTCTATCTCCTGCGCATCCGGGGCATCGTCATGCACGCCCAGGGGTCGGACCAGGCCCGGCTCCTCGCGTGAGGCCTCGACGACGCGCTGAGCCAGCCGCAGCATCCCGCCGTGCTCCCCGACGGCGTCCAACGCCCGCTGACCCCACACCGCCGGCAGATCCGGGGTGTAGACGTCCGCGGGGACGTAGACGGTGTGAACTGCCTGCCGCGCATCGCGCTCACCTGGGTAGTCGTTACCCAGGTGAGCGTCGGTGTCGCGGAGCTGCTCATCGATCGCAGCCAGCGTGGAGTCGTCCAGGGCGGCCTCGGTCGCCATCAGCAGAACTCCGCGATGCCGGCCCAGGCCGTAGGCGCTTCCTGGGCGTCCTCGCGAACGATAGTCGCTTCGATCAGGCCGTAGGGGCGGTCTGCTGCGATGAAGACCTCGTTCGGGTTCTCCAGGCCGAACCGCTCCAGATCGTAGGTGAAGTGATGCTTATTCGGGCAGGAGAAGCGGATCTCGTCGATCTCCGGCACCTGATTGATGACTTCTTCACCCATGATGTACAGCGTCTGCTGAAGAGCATAGGAGTAGTGGTTGGTGAAGGTCTCCATGATGATCTCCTTCACCCGCTTGTACGTCGCCTCGAAGTCGAGGGACGTCGTGTTGTAGCGCCAGCGCGTGGCGATATCGGTGGCCAGGATCCGGTCCTCGGTCTCCGGCAGGGTGGTGTACTTGTCCCGCGGGTATCCGGTGAAGCCCGACGCCGTCGTCTTCAGCACCGTCAGGCCGTGGAAGCCGGAGAACAGGTGGTCGACGTCGCCGTCGCGGGTCAGCGCGGCGGTGCGCACCTCAGGTGCAGAGCGGTAGAACGAGTGGTCGTGATCGTTGATGCGCGCCCAGCCGTACTCCTCGGCCTGCCACTTGCCGCCGGTGACCCAGGAGAACTCCGAGGTGAAATGGTCTGCCAGTGCCAGCAGGAAGGCCTCCGGCGAGGAGATCCCGACCTCTTTGGACTTCGCGAAGATGGTGTTCTTCTGGGTGTCCGTGGCCACAATGGTCTCATTGGTGCCCTTGGTGTGGGCAGTTTCGAAGTCCCCCCACAGCTGCGAGGTGACATTGAGGTCGCGCACCTCGTGGCGATCGGTGTCCCGATACACACGGAAGACGCGATTCTCCGCTTTCCCGTACTGATTCGTGCCCAGCCTTACAGCGCTCATGCCCTTCTCCTTTTCCTCCGGTAGCACGTCGCCTGCGCACCGCGACGATATTCTCCACAGATAGCCGGTGTGCGCCACCGGGCTGATGCGATCAGCTTCCCCGATATGTCGAGTACGCGAACGGACTCAGCAGCAGCGGGATGTGATAGTGCTTCTCCCCTGCCTTCACGGTGAAATCAATGGTGACCGACGGGTGGAAGTGATCCATTCCCGCGGCTTGGAAGTACGCTCCGGTGCCGAACACGATCCGGTAGGTGCCCGGCTCGAGGGTTTCGGGGCCGAGCTCGCCGACGCGTCCGTCGTCGTTCGTGACCGCGGCGGCGATCTCTTCACCGGCCGAGGTCATCAGCGTGACGTGCATTCCCCTGGCAGGCGTGCCTGCGGTGGAGTCCAGGGCGTGGGCGGTGATGTAGCTCATCGGAGCATCTCCTCCAGTCGAAGTACGGCGATCTCTTCCAGCTGCTGACCAGTCTCTTCCAGCTCCTGCTCCGGCGGGTTCGTGAGTCGACGCTGCAGTTCAGCGAGGATCTCCTCGGGCGTGCGGCCAGCTGCGCGGATGAGGAACACCCGGCCGAAGGTCCGCTCGTACTCGGCGTTACCGGCAGCCAGCTGCTCCTCTACAGTTCCTCCGATGGTACCGAGGCCCGCTTGTTCGCGACGTGAATGATCGGCCTCCGCGGAATCGCCGGAGGGCTTCTCGCCGATGCGGGGATGGTGACGCAGGGCGTCGTCGACCTCTTGCGGAGTCAGCGGGTGCGCCACTGTCCGCGCGGCCTCAAGGCACGCTGCGGCATCAGCGAACGGCCGGGCGGCGATCAGCCCCTCGATCCACCTCTCGACGTCGAGACAGGGCCGCAGAAGGCCCCGTGCCTCCTCGGCGGGCACTTCGTTCAGGCCAGCTACATCCACGCAGCACTCCGTTCACTCTCTTGCAGGTCAGAGATACCGCGATACCGCGATACGGAATCATTCTTCCACTCTCGGGAATAATTGTGACCCGCGTCTCACTCGTATGTCAAGCTATAGGCAGACCCGTCCCGCGAGCCCGTCCGCAATCTGGACACCTAGTTTCGCATGATGGATACTGGGTCTGAATAGTACGCCTCTTTCATCCCTGACGCGTTAGGAGCGGTCGATATGAGCGTTGAGGTCACCCAGCCATACGAGGTCGCGGGTTCTGAGACCATTCTCACCCCGGAAGCGCTGGCTTTCGTCGAAGAACTGCACCGGCGCTTCGCCGATACGCGGCAGGAAGTGCTCTCCGCGCGCAAGCAGGCGCAGCAGCAAGCCGCTGAGAGCGGCACACTGGACTTCCCCGCAGAGACACAGGCGTCTGTGCGCGAGGCAGACTGGACCGTCGCCGAGCAGCCTGAGGCGCTGCGCGACCGT
>DXGD01000155.1 GCA_019114115.1 Candidatus Nesterenkonia stercoripullorum | reverse complement strand
CGGATCCCTGGCCAAGACCGTCACGGCAACACTGATCCTGCAGCTCGTGGAGTCCGGCGACCTCTCCCTCGACGATCAGGCGGCAGACTACGTGCCCGCCGCCGGGGACGCTGATGCGACATTGCGTGAATTGCTGACGCACACCTCCGGATACTCGACCCTCGACGGGCTTCGCGTGGCCGACCAGCACGACCGCGGCGAAGCCCCCCTCAGCGACGCAGTAGACGATCTGGAGAAGACCGGCGAGCCGGGCACCTACGCCTATAGCGCCGCCAACTACCTCGTTCTCGGTGCCGTGATCGAAGACGTCACGGGTGAACCGTACGGCAGCTACGCCGAGAGCCATCTCATGGATCCGCTCGGCATGGATGACAGCGCCGCCACAGCCGAGGGTGCCGGCGATGTTGCTGCCGGCCACCGATATTGGTGGGGACTGCCCAGATCCTACGACCCCGGGTTCGATCCGTCAGGCGCCTCCTACGGTCAGCTGGTCTCCACGCTGGACGACTTGACGGCCTTCGTTCTCGCCCAGGACTCCGACGACCTCATTGACCGGGAGCTGCGTGAGCAAGCCCAGTCTCAGCACGTGGAGACCACCAACGGCGGATACGGTTTCGGCTGGCGGACGACGACGCATGAGGGCGCCGACGTCGTACATCACACCGGAGCGAATCCCGGGTACTTCGCCCATATCTTCCGGGTGCCGGTGAAGGATCTCGACGTCGTGCTGATGGTCAATGCCCATTCCGAGGCGAAGGCCCCCATTGTCGCCGGAGCGGCACCGGCTCTGATCACGCTGTACGAGGGCGGGGACCCGGAACCCACCGACGTCGACCCCCTGCTGACAGCGCTGCCGTGGGCCCTCACCGGAATCGCCGGTGCCAGCGCGATCGGCCTGATACTGGCCATCCGCCACCCACGACGACGGCCCTGGCGGCTGGTGGCGGCCGGAATCGCCGCCGCGCTCGCTCTGAGCATGTGGTTCTTTCCTGCACTGATCGGCTACGATCACCGGCTCCTGCAGGTGTGGTTTCCCGACGCCGCTGCGGCCCGCGTCGCAGCCATCGTCCTCGCAGGCCTCACTGCAGTCCTGCTGCTCTTGCCGGCCAGTGCGCGCCGCAGAGGCGCGGGCCGAAGAGGCGCCGATCGAAGCAGCTCGCCTCGACGGCGAACGGCATAAGTCACCGCTCCTCCGCGGACTTGCTCGTCCTGGCCTCTTCCATCACCGTCTCGGCGAGGAGCTGGTCCTGACTAGGATGATTAGTGGGACCAGGACTGAGATCGTGACGAGCTAGGAGGGCTACTATGCCGGTTGAGATGGGCGTGTGGCGCATCGACGGCGAGTCTCCGCGCCGGCTACCCACGGGGGTGCTGCCGTCAGAGGCGCAGCTGGAGGAGTTCCTCGAACGCGATCCGTCCCTGCTGGGCCAGAAGCTCCTCATCATCGGCCGACAGCTGCAGACTTCCCACGGCAAGTTCATCGACCTGCTGGGCATCGACGACGAAGGTCGCCTTCACGTCCTGGAGCTGAAACGTGACCGTACACCGAGGGACGTCGTCGCTCAGACGCTCGACTACGGCTCCTGGGCTGCCCAGCTGGATCGAGACCATGTCAGCGAGATCACCCGCGCGCACCTCGGAATCGACCTGGAGCAAGCCTTCGACGACCACTTCGGCCTCCCGCTGCCCGATGAGTTCACTACTGACCTGCAGATGACGATCGTGGCCACAGAACTGGACCAGGCCTCGGAACGCATCGTGACCTTCCTGCGTGAGTTCGGCGTACCGGTCAATGCCGTGTTCTTCTCCTACTTCGAGGACGACGACCGTCGTTATCTCGGTCGCTCATGGCTGGCCTCAGGGGATCAGCCGGAGAACCTCGGCTCGCGAAAGCCGGTCAAACGAGATGCATGGAACGGACATGACTGGTTTGTTACTTTCGGCGACGGACCGTCCCGGACATGGGAAGACGCGCGCCGTCACGGTTTCGTCTCCGCCGGGGGCGGTGACTGGTACTCGCGAACGCTCAGGAACCTTCCCGAGGGCGCACGCATTTTCGTCCAGATCCCCAAGCACGGATACGTCGCCGTCGGTCAGACGCTGGCGGAGGCCACACCTCTCAACGAGACTCGGGTGCTCTCCGATGAGAGGTGGGTGCCCCTTCAGGATCTACCGCTCTCCGCCGCATACTCTGAACGGCAGGCCCAAAGCGCTGATCCCGAATACTTCGTTCCCGTGCGCTGGATTGCGAGCCTACCGAAGTCACAGGCGTTCTGGGAAAAGGGGATGTTCGCCAACCAGAACAGTGCGGGCAAGCTCCGCCAGCGATTCACCCTGGACAAGCTCATCGCCCACTTCGCACTAGACGATGGGGACCAGTAGGGCCTTCTGAAGCGCCGGCGATGGACCCGGTCGGGATAGATCTCAGGTGCTCGTGCGCCAAATACCCGGTGTCATACGATCCGCCTCCCATCCACCACCGGCTTCACTCCGAACGACTCGTGAACCTGCTCCGCAAGGACGCACCGTCGATCACCACGAGGAGATATCCGATGCCTACTCAGCACGCGGGCGCCCGATCAGCCACGCCGACTCTGAACCCCCTGCACTGGATACCAGGCATCACCGCTGCCACCGCCATGGTCTTGCTCGCGCTGGGGCTCTGGCATGTCGACGCCGCAGAAGCGTTCGAAGGACTGATGATTCCAGGGCTTACTCTCGTTGACGGCCCGCTCGTCCAGGGGCCACTCATTTCGCTGGGCGACCTCTTCCGCGATGTCCAGATCGGCCAGTTCCAGTAATTCTGTGCTGCCAACCGCGGCAGCCAGGACCGAGGCCAGCGCCATTCATCCGGTCAACCCACCGGTCGTTACCTTCTTTGAGGAGTTCTTCTATGCCCGATGCCACTGCCGCCTCTGGGAATACCCCGGCGCGGACTGCCATGACAGCCGCCCAAGAGGGCATCTGGTACGCCCAGCAGCTCGATCCGGGAAACCCCACCTACCAAATCGGCCAGTACATCGAGTTCACGAAGAAGATCGACGCTGGGCTGCTCAGCATCGCCTGGACGAAGACCATCCGAGACATCGACGCCCTATGCCTGAGGTTCGACGCTGACGACAACGGGCCTTTCGCCATCATCGAACGCCCCGAGGCAGAAGAGAACCTGCTGGACGTCGTAGACCTCCGGTCTCTCGACGAGAGCGCCGCGCATACGGCCGCGCACCAGCAGATGAACGAGAGCCTGAACACGGTCCGTCCCATCGACTCCTCAGGCCTCTGCGGAGCAGTGTTGTTCCAGCTCCCCGCGGGCAAGTGCCTCCTCTTCCAGCGAGTCCACCACATCATGCTGGACGGCTATGCCGCCGTCATGGTCCTGCACTACCTGGCTAGAGTCTATTCAGAGCTCAGCAGACGCGTACCGTCTGGTGTGTCACGTGGACGAGTAAAATCGGGGATCGCTCGGATCGCGTCGAAGACTCCTTCGCCCTTCCCGAGCCATGAGGAACTGCTGGCAGACCTCCGGGAATACAGACACTCCATTCAGTACGAGAAAGACCTCGCATACTGGACAGAAGCGGTGGTGAACGACTCCTCTCCAGAAGGACTTCAGGGGGTCCCTGCAGGACCGGCACGAGAAGTTGTCCGGCTCAGCCTCCCCCTGTCGACAGAGGAGACTGCGCCGCTCCGAGCGCTGGGACGTGACCTGCCTCGTACTGTGACGGCCGTGTTCGGCCTCTATCTGTCGAGAATGACCGGGCGGGAAGACATCTCAGTGGGATTGCCTGTCACTGCACGCCGTGGCCGCATCGCTAAGTCCAGTCCTACGATGCTGTCCAATATTCTTCCGCTGCACCTGACAGCCCGCCCGGGTCATTCTATTGAGCAGATGATCTCTCGCACCGGTGAAGCCATTCGGGGCGCCGCCCAGCACCAACGCTTCAGACTTGAGGATTTGCCGGGGACCCCCGCGATGGCAGGGCCTTCCGTAAACTTCCTCCCCGTCATCGATGACCTTGCCTTCGGAAAGTCACTGGGAACTGTGCATATTCTTTCAACTGGCCCGGTGCACGACCTGTCTGTGGTGCTCTCCGGCCTGGACAGCTCCGCTGCTGCACCCACCTTGCAGATGGAAGGCGACGCCTCGCTCTACACAGAAGATATGCTTCAAGAACATGGGCACAGGTTACGCAGTGCACTCGCACAGGTGTTGCAAGACCCATCCGTCGAGCTCGAGAGGCTGGAGCTAACAACAGAGGAAGAATCGGCTCTGTTGCTCCAGCAGGGGGTCGGGCCGCGGGAGCCCATTGAGCAACGAAGTATTCTCGAGCACTTCGAGACAGCAGCCCTCCAGCAGGCTGAGCACACTGCAGTATCGGCCCACGACGGGGTCATGAGCTACGGGCAGCTGGATGAGGATTCCAGCCGTTTGGCGCACTACTTGGTCAAGCAGGGGGCACGTCCAGGAGTCACTGTTGCCGTACGGCTAGAGCGTAGCGTCAACCTCCCGCTCCTTGTGCTCGCAGTCCTCAAGTCAGGAAGCGCGTATGTCCCGCTGGATCCCGAGTATCCGATCGACCGTGTGACGGCGATGATCGCCGACGCCGCACCTGTCCTCCTGCTGACGAGCCAGTATCAGGCAGCTAAGGATCGCAAAGACGGCGGAGCGTGGGACGTCCGCACTGTCGCCGTTGACGCTGACACAGACAACGGCTGGCGTCATTGCTCCCCTGAAAAGAGAACGCTGCCTGCAGTGTCTCCGAATGACCTTGCCTATGTCGTCTTCACGTCAGGCAGCACTGGCCGGCCCAAAGGGGTAGGCGTGGAAAGAATCGCCCTGCGGAATCTGTTCGAAGAGCATAGGAAGGAACTCTTCGAACCCACAGTGCACAGGCTGGGTCGCAATGCGCGCGTCGCACACACCGCCGGACTGTCGTTCGATGCGGCATGGGACCCGCTGCTATGGCTCTTCGCAGGGCATCAGCTGCACATTGTGGACGAAGAAGCACGCCGGGATCCTCAGGAGCTGGCGCTTGAGCTGAGGCAGCGCGGCATTGACGTGATAGAGACGACGCCCTCGTTCGTGGAAGCTCTTCTGAGCACAGGCTCTTTTGCGACCACAGTCGAAGGCGATCAGCCGTGCTACCCGTCCGTCGTCGCCGTGGGAGGCGAAGATATCCGGAACGACCTCTGGCATAAACTCGCCGAGCTGCCCGGAGTCCATGCCATCAATCTCTATGGCCCCACTGAAACGACAGTCAACAGCCTCATTACCCCCATTAGGACAGGCACCCAACCGCATATTGGTGGATCCGTGCGCAACACTCGTCATTACGTGCTGGATAGTGCGTTGCGCCCCGTGCCTGACGACGCTGTGGGTGAGCTGTATCTGGCAGGAATCAACGTCGCCAGGGGGTACGTCGGTCAACCCGGGATGAGCGCCTCGCGCTTCGTCGCGGACCCCTACAGTGAGGACGGCACCCGGATGTACCGCACCGGTGATGTCGTTCGTCGTCGAAAGGATGGTTCACTGCGATTCGTCGGACGCAGTGACGACCAGGTCAAGATCCGCGGATACCGGGTGGAACTCGGTGAGGTCGAGACCGCATTGAGCCAGGTGCCGGGCGTTTCCCGTGCTGCCGCAGTCATTCAGGGCTCCGGGCCCTCGGCAAGGCTCACGGGCTACATCACGCCTTCCGCCGACGTGCCCGAAGAGGGACCTGATGGCCACCAGGTCCGGGAGGCTCTGCGCCCTCACCTCCCCGAATACATGGTGCCCAGCGCTGTGCTCATTCTCGACGAGCTCCCCCTGACCACCAACGGCAAGCTCGACCGGAAAAGCCTGCCCGCACCCCACACAGAGCCGACCAACGTGGCGCAGCGTCCCCGCACTGCTCTGGAACGCAGAGTAGCCGAAGAGTTCGCCGCCGTACTGGGAATCAATGCTGACAGTCTCGGCATCGATGATGACTTCTTCGCCGCAGGCGGCCACTCACTGCTGGCAACACAACTGGCCTCACAGTTGTCTGATCTGGTGCAGTCCCCAGTCCGGGTGCGAGACCTCTTTGAGCGTCCGACGGTGGCTTCATTCGTTGCACGGCTGGAGGACGACGACGCTCAGCCGACTCAAGCGGCCCTCCGACCGAGAATCAGGCCCAGCAGGTTGCCTGTTTCGCCAACACAACGACGCCTCTGGTTCCTGACACAGCTTGAACCGAGCTCGGCCGCTTACAACATTCCGGTTGTCCTGCACATCGCAGGGAGCCTCGACGTACCGGCTCTGAGAGCAGCCCTGCACGATGTGGTCAGCCGCCACGAGCCGTTACGCACTGTCTTCCCCATCCGAGATGGCGAGCCCGAACAGCACATCCTCAGCGTCGATGATGTCGAGCCAACTCTCCTGGCCGTCAACGTCCCGGAGGATCGGCTGGAATATGCCGTCACCGCGGAGGCTGTGCGTCCTTTCGACATTACCTCAGCGATTCCGCTCCGCACTGCGCTGTTCAGCGCCTCTCCGACTGATCACCGGCTGGTGATCGTCATGCACCACATCGCATCAGATGGGTGGTCTCTGGCTCCGTTCGCCCGGGACTTATCGGAAGCATACGGTGCCCGCCGACGAGGTGGTGACCCGGAATTCACAGAACTGCCCGTCACGTATGCGGATTTCAGCCTCTGGCAGCGCGAACGACTGGGTGAGCTCTCTGACAACGACAGTGAGGCGACCCAACAGGTCGAGTTCTGGAGAGAACGTCTCAGCGGCGCCCCGGCAGAGATCTCGCTCCCCCGGGATAGACCACGCGGAGAGCCGGATACAGGGCCGGGGGTCATCGCCTTAACCCAGGACCCCTCGTCCGATACGCATGAGAGAACCCCACGGACCGGTGTGGACAGCATCGAGCAGTACCTGAGCTCACCTCTTCATGACGCGCTGAACCTGCGAGCGAATGATCATCGTGCCAGCCTTTTCATGGTGCTGCACACGGCTTTGAGCGTCGCACTCAAGCAGCACGGCGCAGGTGAAGATGTCGTGATCGGGACGCCAGTCGCCGGCCGCGAAGATGCGCAGCTGAATGACCTCGTGGGGTTCTTCGTCAACACAGTGGCGCTGAGGACCTCGCTTGACCAGGACCCGGAGCTGGGAGAGCTGCTCAGTCGAGTGCGAGAGTCAGACCTGAATGCTTACGCCCACCAGGACCTGCCTTTCGACGCGGTAGTCGACGCAGTAAACCCGCCTCGAATCCCCGATATGCATCCGGTGTTCCAGGTCATGCTCACTCTGCAGAATGTCGGCGCCGCGGCCATCACGCTCGACGGGACCGAAGTGACCGTCCCATCGCAGATGACCAGTGCCGGTGTGAAGACTGACCTGATGATGGATGTGGACCCGGCCCCAGATGGAAGCGGCGGCCTCCGGCTTCGGCTCAGCTACGACCAGTCCCTCTTCGACCGCAGCACAGCTGAGCGGATCCTAGATAGTCATGTTCGAGCCCTGCAGGCTATGGCCGAGAACCCGACGCAACGCCTATCAGAGGTACCCTCAAGTGAACCGGAGACTCTCACGTGGGTTGAAGAGCACAGCGTCGGACCTCACGTTCAGACCTCAGGAACCATCCTCGATGCTTTGCTGCAGACCGCCGAGCTATACCCAGATTCACCCGCTGCAGTCGATTCCGACAAGGAGTTGAGCTTCAAGGAATTCACCAGAGCCGTACGACGCGGGGCCATCGCGGTGAAAGGGACAGGCGCTCAGCGCGGAGACCGTGTCCTCATTGCACTTCCCCGCGGCGTCGACGCCTTAATCAGCGTGTATGCCTGCTTGCAAGCGGGCGTGATAGCCGTGCCTGTGGACATGAGCTACCCACCGCACAGGATCGCGCAGATAGTCTCCGGGGCCGTGCCGCGAGCCGCTTTCGTCGATACGCCGAGCCTCCCTGCTTCGCTGCACGAAGTGCTCACCCAGCCGGGCCGACCACCGCACCTTCTTGACCCCGCGCTATGGAAAGACACAGCTGCCGAGCCCGACACACTCGATGAGACGACCGCTCTGCCTGACGCGCCCCGACCGGAGGACACCGCTTACCTGGTCTACACCTCCGGTACAACTGGCACTCCCAAGGCCGTGCAAGTTTCTCACCGCGCACTTCAGAACGTCTTCACCCACCACCTGGAACACTTGATCGAGCCTCACCGGCTCTCCACTGCACCCAGGTTGCCGCGTATGCTGCACCTGAGCGGCCTGGGCTTCGATGCCGCGTGGGATCCCCTGCTCTGGCTGGCCGGTGGCACGACTGTCCGAATCCCCACAGAGGAGCAGCGTGTAGACGCCCAGCGCATCGTCGATATCATCGCCGCCGAGAACATCGATGTTCTTGAGACCACCCCGTCCTATGTACAGCAACTGCTGGCTGTCGGATTGTCGGAGACGCTGAGACAGAGAAACTCCCAGCTCACCGTGGCTGTCGGCGGCGAACCCGTGGACCGCACGCTGTGGCAGCATATAGCGCAGTCGTCTGAGGTGAGTGGGTGGAACCTCTACGGTCCCAGCGAGTTCACCATCGACTCCGTCGTGTCCCCTATTGCAGGAGCTGATCCTCACATCGGGCGGCCTATCGGCAACGTTACGGCCCGCGTACTGGACTCCTCACTCACGGTGGTACCGCCGGGTGTAGAGGGGGAGCTGTACCTTTCCGGCATGTCCGAAGCTGAGGGCTATCGTGATCGTCCCGCGGAGACCGCTTCCCGATTCGTTCCTGACCCTTGGAGTATGGGGACCCGAATGTACCGAACCGGGGATATCGTGCGCCGCCGGCCCGACGGAACGCTGGATTTTCTGCGACGTGATGATGACCAGGTGAAGCTCCGAGGCCATCGCATTGAGCTCGGAGAGGTAGCCACTGTGCTGAGCGGACTCGATGCCGTGGAGACAGCTATCGTCCGGGTGAGCCAGCCTGGCGGCCCGGAGACAGCTCTGCTCGCTGCCTGGCTGGTCACTTCCCGGGAGCCTGCCTCGCTCCGTGATGAGGCAGCTCGTCTGCTGCCGGAGTATATGGTGCCGACCCGGATAGTCCCGATCAGCAGCGTGCCCCTCACGACACACGGCAAAGTCGACGACGCCGCATTGCCTGACCCCCATGTCTCCTCGGGCGAATCTGTTCCCAGCAGTGAGACGGAGCAAGCGATCTGTCACCTCATGGGTGACGTCCTTGGTGTGAGAGACGTAGCGCCGGACGATGACTTCTTCGCTCTTGGAGGGCACTCCATGCTGGCGGTCTCCTTGATGGGGGCTTTGCGGCGAGATCTTGGTGCAGACATTCCACTGCGGACCATCTTTGAGAAGTCCACTCCTCGCGGCCTCCTGTCCCATATCTCAGCAGGTGATGACCTCACGGGTCACAATAACTCGTCACCGTCGGAAGAACTGTCCGTTGGCACTGATCCCAGGCGCCAGATCTTAGAAGAACCTCTCAGCCACTGGGCCGCGGAACATCCGCGCCTTCAGGATGAGCATCTGCCGCTGACCGCTGGGCAGCGACGACTCTGGTTCCTCAACCGCCTCGACCCGAGCTCAGCCGAATACAACGTGGTTCTGCAGGTTCAACTGGACGGGGAATTGGATACTGAAGCCATGTCGTCCGCGATGAACGACCTGGTCACTAGGCATGAGATCCTCCGCACCAGCTATCCCGTGGCCACCGCTGCGAATCACCGGATTCATCCGGGTGCCGAGCCCTCCGGCGATCGGGCCGAAGAATCTCGCCCCGCCCAGCACATTCATGAGGCCGCAGTCGGCACGCTGGGGAACGAACCCTTAGACCCCGCTCTGGGTTTCGACCTCACCGTCGACACCCCCTTGCGCGCAGCTCTCGTTCCCATCATCCACAACAGATGGCGACTGGAGCTTGTCATTCATCACATAGCTACAGACGGGGCATCCCTGGTGCCGCTCGTGCGCGACCTCAGCGCCGCTTACGCAGCTCGAGTCTGCGGTGGGAAGGCTCTCAGGCGGCCGCTTCGCGTGCAATTCGCCGATGTCGCCCGCCGTGAGGAGTACGCCACTCACATCGGTCTCTCAACGGATCCTGCCATGGGCTCCGGGGTGGAACGCTGGGCCGAACGACTTCACAGTGCGCCCGAAGAGCTCACCTTGCCCGGAGCCGGCCGACGCACGGACTCCGCGCATCAGCCCGCAGGACAGCAGGCCTTCACTGTTCCGGCGTCTGTGGCTGGCCGTTTAACGCGCATCGCGGCCAGCCGTCACTCGAGCTCGTTCCACGGCTGGCTCGCCGCACTGGCCGGCTTCCTGCACAGGGCAGGGGCTGGCGATGACATCGTCGTGGGAAGCCCTTCCGCAGGCAGGACAGACCCTGACGTTCAAGATCTCATCGGCTTCTTCGTGAACACATTGCCCTTGCGACTTCAACTCGATGAGCCCTCGACCACTTTCCTCGACCTCCTCGACCAGGCGCGCGAGAGAACTGTGCAGGCCATCGACGATGAGCATGTCCCGTTCGAGCAGATCGTCGAAAGACTGAACCCCACCCGCCAGCTGGGACGCCACCCCCTCTTCCAGACGATGCTCTCGCTGGAAGAGCCCTCCGGCCTCTCCCTGGAGCTCCCAGGAGTGACAACTACTCCGTTGGAGCCAGGTACTACTGGCAGTGCCAAGATGGATCTTTCATTCACTATCAGGCCAGGCGAAGATCCCTCTGGAACTGTCCATGGCGTACTGGAGTACAACGCGGCCGTGTTCTCCGCTGCATCAATCCGAGCCATCATCCACGGCTGGATCACTTTCCTGTCTGACGTCACGGCCTCTCCCGAATCTCCGATCGGCGACGCACCTATGCGGGGCACGTCCTCATCCCTGCGTCCGTGGCAGGAGCTCGCTTCAAGCGGCTCCGAACACGGTCCGACAACGAGCGCTCCCCGAGACCTTCGACCCGAGCCTGACGCTCGCCTGGAGAGCCGCGCATCAACGCTTCTCGAGACACTCGATGAGACGACAGAGAGGGCACCCGACCAGCTCGCGCTTGTGGCCGAGGACCGGGACCTCACCTTCGCGGAGCTTCACCAGCGTGTAGCGCAGCTCTCGCGCGGGCTCAGTGCTCGCGGGGTCAGCCGGCACGACATTGTCGCACTGTGTCTGCCACGTTCGGCCGATACCATCGTCGCGATGCTGGCCGTGTGGAGAGCGGGTGGCATTGCGCTGCCTATCGATGCCTCCCTCCCCGAGCAGCGAGTGTCCTCGATGATCAGCGCTTCGGCAGTGAGAACGCTGATCCACGGTGATGATCCTGTACCCGCTGGTCGTGGCACCTCCACGGACCTCGCACGTAGCGCGGCACTATCAGCAGGTATCGACGAGGGGCAGGTCATCAGTATCACTGCGGTGCACCGCAGTGGTGAGGAACACCTGGTGAAGGAAGCAGCCGCGGCGACATCCGGAGAGGCCTGCTCTCACGACGCCGCGTACCTGATCTTCACCTCGGGCACCACAGGAACTCCCAAGGGCGTCCAGGTTCCCCATGCTGCACTCAGCGCGCTTCTGCACTCCCACCGCAGCAGTCTCATGCCGGATGCCTCTCGCGGTCAGCAACGAATCGCCCATACCACCGGAGTCGGATTCGACGCAGCGATGGATCCCCTGTTGTGGCTGGTGGCAGGACACCAGGTGCACGTCATCGATGATGAGACGCGTCGCAACCCCCAGGCTCTAGGAGAGCTGTTCGCCACGCGTCGGATTACCGCGTGGGAGACGACGCCAAGCTACGTCAACGCCCTCCTGGCTCACTCGCAGCTACCCGGCTTTCTCCGCAGGGCTTCCGCAGAGGATCCGTTCACCATGCTGCTCGGCGGTGAGCCAGTCGACCCTGGGCTCTGGGCTTTGCTCCGCGATCACGAGCACGTCCAGGCATGGAATCTGTACGGTCCAACTGAAGCCGGGGTGGACACGCTGATCGCTGACGTCTCGTCAGATGCCACGCCAGTTCTCGGTGCACCCACCGCTCACACACGAGCCTATGTTCTTGACGATCGGCTCCGTCCTGCCCCCGATGGCACTGTCGGGGAGCTGTGGTTGGCTGGAGCGCAACTGGCACACGGATACCTGGGTCGCGCCGACGATACTGCGGCCGCGTTCGTGGCGGACCCCTTTGCCGCTGATGGCAGCCGGATGTACCGGACGGGCGATCTCGTGATGATCGAACCGGCACGTTCCTCCGAAGATCCGTCCCAACAGGCCACGGAGGGCCCTGATGCTTACCCTTCTCGGGCGACAGGAGGACTTCGCGTCCGTATGCTCGGCCGGGCCGACTCGCAGGTCAAGATTCGTGGCTACCGGGTGGAGCCCAGTGAGGTCGAAGCACTATTGCGAGAGGTCGATCACGTTGCCGACGCCGTGGTCCGGCCACAAACGGGCGCTCGGGGCACTGAACTCTCAGGTTGGGTCGTGCCCGCCGAATCTGGGAGCGGAGACGCAGGGATCGGCAATATCGGCACCCCTGGTCCACGTGATATCGGCACTCTCCTCAAGCGGCACCTCAGCAGTCAGCTTCCGGGATATATGGTTCCCTCTTCCATCCAGATCATCGAGCAGATCCCGCTGACGCCCAGCGGCAAAGTCGACGACAGGGCCCTGCCGGCTCCTCAGCCGGAAGCTGCCGGTAGCAGGGGGCGCGGTCCGGAGACCGGCCCCGAGAAGGCTGTTGCGGGGATCTTCGAAGAGATACTCGACGTGACTGAGGTATCAGTAGCTGACACCTTCTTCGAACTCGGCGGCCACTCATTCCTCGCGCAGCCCGTGATCTCAGCGATCAATGCGCAGCTGAGCTCAGACCTCCCTGTGCAGGCGATCTTCCAGTCCCCGAGTGTGGAAAGTCTCGCGGCCGCGGCTGTTTCAGGAGGTGCCAGCGAAACTGACAGCCTGCGTCCGCTTCTTCCGCTACGTTCCTCGGGGCCTGGTGCTCCACTCTTCGCCATACATCCAGGCAGCGGTCTGAGTTGGGCCTTCTCAACGCTCCTGGCCCATGTACAGACTGAGCGGCCCGTCCTCGGCGTGCAGATGCACGGCATCGCTCCCGACCAGGCGCCCAGCGCAGAGCCTGGCTCATTCCAGGAGCTGATCTCCTGGTACATCGACACGATCAAAGAGCAGCAGTCTGCGGGCCCGTACCATCTGCTGGGATGGTCCTTCGGTGGCCGGTTAGCTCACGCGGTGGCAGCCGAGCTGCAGGCTCGAGGGGACCACGTCGAAAGCCTCACCATCCTTGATGCGTACCCTTCGACGAAGTCCACTGCAGAAATGACCGATGAGCAAGACTTCTGGAGGGCCTTCCTCCGCAATAAAGGCCAGGAGCCCGGACTGGAGGAACCCCTGAACCCTCAGCGAGCCCGGGAAATGTTGCATTCCATCGAGAGCCCTATGGCCCGAGTTCCGGAGGAGGCGATGGCTCGCATGATGCGGCGATTCACGACGATCGGGACACTGATGGATGCGTCGGACATCCCGCTCTTCGACGGCGATATCCATCTGGTCGAGGCAACTCACGATGTGCCGGAAAGTCGCCCTGCTCCAGAGGCGTGGGCCCCCTACGTGAGCGGAGATGTCCACGTGGAACAGGTTCCGGCAGCGCACGAATCTCTCCTGGAGTCTTTTGCCGTCGAACATGTGGCCGCAGCCTTGAACCGGTGGGCGGCCTTCTAGGACCTCGCCTCTTGGCGGACTGGCACAGAATGCGGAGCCCCCCGCGAGGTCCCATCTAGCACGGTATCCGCTCCGAACTACACGAGACATGCAATAAGCAGCACGGCAAGTGCAGGCAACATGAGGAGCCCGACTGTGACGAACCCCTTTGAGCGTGATGACCTCCAATTTCGGGTCGTGATCAACGAGCTGGAGCAGCACTCCATCTGGCCGGAATTCGCCGACGTTCCCGGAGGCTGGGTGGCTGTATATGGACCTGCCCAGCGAGGGGAATGCCTCGACTACGTCGAACAGCACTGGTCTGACATCACGCCAGTCTTAGAGCGCGACGCGGCGGTCTCGTGAAGAGCAGGGGTACACCTGAGTCAGGCACTCCCATGATTCATCTTCGTGGTCTCACGAAACGCTTCGGCACCTTTCAGGCTCTGGACGGCGTGGATCTCACCGTGGAAGCGGGTAAGGTCCAGGGGCTCCTTGGCCCGAACGGCGCTGGCAAGACCACCACTGTCAAAGTCTTGACGACGTTGCTGGAGCCGGACGAAGGGGATGCGTTCATCTCGGGCTACAGCGTCCGACGTGAAGCCCACGCTGCCCGAACATGCCTGGGCGTCTCGGGCCAGTATGCGGCAGTTGACGACAAGCTCACCGGGATGGAGAACTTGACCCTAGTGGGCCAGCTCTACGGGATGCGCCGGTCGGCAGCGCGGGCGAGAGCCCGTGAACTACTGGAGCACTTCCGCCTCGACGGCGTCCCATCAGGGCAGCGGACCGGTTCCTACTCCGGAGGCATGCGACGGCGCCTGGACCTGGCAGGGGCCCTTGTGGCGCGGCCCCCGGTCGTCGTCCTCGATGAACCGACTACAGGGCTCGACCCGAGAGGAAGGCGGGACACCTGGGAAGCGATAGCCTCGCTGGCCGACGACGGGACAGCAGTCTTGCTGACCACTCAGTACCTGGAGGAAGCCGACGAGCTGTCTGACTCCATAGCAGTCATCGATCGGGGGCGGATCGTAGCCGAGGGATCTGCCAGCGAACTGAAGTCCAGGGCCGGCGGTGTACGACTCGATTTCACGCTGGCGGACCAGGGTTCCCTCGCAGATGCCCATGCACTGCTGACGGCGGCGGGTCTGGATGTCACCAGGGGTGAAAGGTCTCGACGGCTATCCTCTAGCGCCCCACATGGAGAAGGCAGCCTCGTCACGGCTCTCTCCGCTTTCGATGAAGCGAATATCACCGTGAGCGAGGCTTCTCTCCGCCAGCCCACGCTGGACGATGTATTCCTCAAGATCACGGACCAGCCTCCCGGTAGCGCCAGGGGCACACACCCCATGCCGGAGAGAGTGAGCGTATGAGCATCACATCAAGTATCCGAGACGGCGGGGTCATCGCTGCGAGGAATTTCACCAACGTCCGCAGGACCCCGGGTGCGCTGGTCACCGGCATCGCCCAACCGGTGATCTTCGTCCTGATTCTGGCGTTCGTCTTCGGGGGAGCTCTGGGCGGGTCACAGTACCGAGAATTCCTCATCGGCGGGCTCCTTGCGCAGACACTCACTTTCAATTCGTCCTTCACCGCCGTCTACCTCGCGAAGGACCTGCACCAGGGACTGGTGGACCGCTTCCGTGTGCTGCCGATGTCCCGGGTAGGCGTCATCCTGGGACGCACCTGGTCGGACTTGATCACCAGCGTCATCTCTATGGCAGTACTCGTCCTCTGCGGGCTTCTTATCGGCTGGCGAACGAGCGCTGACCCCTTCAGCATCGCACTGACATTCTTGCTGCTGCTCTTCTATGCATTCGCCATCGCATGGATCGGGGCCGTCGTGGCCCTGACGGCCCGTAGTGTAGAGGTCGCTCAGAGCCTGGGACTGCTGTGGCTCTTTCCCGTGTGCTTCATCTCGGGAGCGTTCGTCTCAGCCGATGTTCTTCCCGGCCCGCTGCGCACTGTGGCCGAGTGGAATCCCGTCACCGCAGTCGCAACCGCTGCACGCGACGGTTTCGGCAACACCTCTCCTGCCGGGTTCACCGCGGCAGGCGGCTGGCCCGCAGATCATGCCGCACTCTATGCGCTGCTGTGCTCCGTGGCTATCATCGCCGTCTTCGCCCCGATCGCAGTGTGGCAGTACCGCCGCATCAGCAAGCGGTGACCAGCGTCGCTATGATCTCGCTCCTCTCGAGCACCTCAGTAGCTCTGGAGGGTTATGCCTCGTCAGTCACTGGCGGCACCGTGACCAGCCTGAGTGACCTCGTATCCGAAGAGGACTCGGCCCATGCCGCACGCAAGACTCGAAAGGCGGACGTCCAGAGAGCGCTTGCCTCACGAGCCGCCCTTCGCATGACACTGGCACGTCACTGCGACCGAGGTCTCGACGAAGCTCGCCACCTCAGGATTGACCGGCGGTGTTCCACATGCGGAGCACAACACGGTCAGCCTCGTACCAAACTCGCGAGTCTGAGCAGCTCACACTCCGCAGACTCAGTGCTCGCAGCTGCAGGCTCACGCGACCTGCGGCTGGGGGTAGATATCGAGGCACTTCCCACAGAGTTGTTCGCCCATTTCGACGACTACGTCCTGCATCCTGAAGAACGACTGGAACTGGCCCGACAGATTTCGACCCAGCCGTCTTCGACGCGAGAGCCCCCGGCCCTGCGGCACGAGGCTGCCGCGTATCCTGTCGGCTCTCATCATCCCAGCCCTCACCTTCGCCAAAGGTTGCTCCGCTGGAGCCTCAAGGAAGCCACCCTCAAGGCCGCTGGCATAGGGCTACAGCACCCGCCATGCCACCTGCTATTGGGCGAACCTGTGCGGTACACCCAATGGAGCGATGGTTTCCACCGCAGGGCTCTGCTGTGGCGGCCCGTAGTCGAGACACTGTCATCGGAGGCCGTTGGTCTCTGGACCTGCGCCATTCCGGCAGCACCTGGATGTGTTGCAGCTGTGTCGGCGTCACGTCCACAGGATGTTCACGCTCCTCAGCTCGATTGACATGTCACTTCACCTGGGCGTCGCAACGCCTTGATCACGAACATGCGTGGGGCTGCTGCGCACTGGGGCACGATGGTATGAGGGCATGATGACCAGCGATGTTCCCGCGTGGCTGCGACGCCCGGCTGGCGGTGAATCGTTCAGCCCTTCTCACCCGGCTCCTCTGCCACGTGGGTGAGGTGAAAGAGATGCGCCTCGAACCCGCCAAGAGCTATGACCGGGCTTGGCCCCACAGCAGGCAGGGCGTCCATTACGATGACACTGCGCCCATTCACTGCTCCAAGGAGAGATCGATGGCCCCCAAGAACACATACGGCCAACCAATCGGTGATGCAGTCCTTGATGGGGCGCCACGACCCCTACCGCATGCGCAGGAGCTGCCCGGCCGGTACTGCACACTTGTTCGCCTGGATCCGCACCAGCACGCCGAGGATCTCTACGCCGCCTATTCAGCCGCCTCGGACGACCGGGACTGGACTTACCTCCCGGAGGGCCCGTTCAGCGACCTCGACTCCTTTCGGCACTGGGCGCAAGCAGCCGCCGAGAGCACAGATCCCAGGCACTACGCAGTGATCGACAACTCCAGCGGGCGTGCCCTCGGAACTCTTTCCCTCCTTCGGCACGATCCCGTCAATGGCGTCATCGAAGTCGGTTTCATCGTCCTCTCCCGCGCATTGCAGCGCACCCCGATCTCCACCGAAGCGCAGTTCCTCCTCATGCGCTACGTCTTCGAGGATCTCGGGTACCGCCGCTACGAATGGAAGTGCGATGCGCTCAACGCCCCTTCCCGCAGGGCGGCCGAACGGCTCGGCTTCACCTACGAAGGCACGTTCCGCCAAGCCGTGATCTATAAGGGCAGGAACCGCGATACGGCATGGTTCTCCATCCTGGACAGCGAATGGACAGCCGTTAGAGCTGGGTTCGAGGCCTGGCTGGATCCGAGGAATTTCGACGAGGACGGAATGCAGCTGAACCCCTTGCAGGCGCAGCAGTCTCTCGGGCAGGGCTTCCCCCACTCGTCCGCACCGGAAGGCTGACGCCGCCTGCGCACTCACCGCCAGTTGATATGGGCGCCTTGGGTGGCGGGCAACTCCTGTTCAGGTGGGGCGATCACATAGGTGAGGCCCCCGGAAGTGTCCAGCCAGAGCGATTCCAGCTCATCCCGGGCGTAGGTGACGCGGACGGCGCCGTCGTCGGAGCGCATGTGGGAGGCGGGGTCGTTCATGATGGGGTCGCCGTCGTCGTCGAAGCCGCGCAGCACCATGAGGTGGCCGTTGGTGCCGTAGCCTGCCCCGGTGAGCTCGTCGGCGGTGAAGGAGAGCGAGACGATCAGCGGGATGCCGGCACTGATGAAGGCCTCCGCCTCGGAGAGTGAACGCAGCCGGGTGATGTACCCGCGAGCCCCTCGGTTGCCGGCATAGGCGGTATTGAAAGTCCAGTTGCCGGCGCCGCCGTAGGTGTAGTCGAAGACGTGCCGGGCGATGTGGTCCACCTGGGGCCGGTCTTCGCCGGCGATATCCACCCAGGAGGTCTGCGACGTGGTCGGCCCCAGGTTCCAGTAGTCGAGGACCATCGCCGTGCACGTGGGCGAGCACCATGCCTGGCCGCCTCCGTTCCATTGCGGGTAGTGGCCAACATGCCGCTGCTGCGAATACGCCGGGACGCTCAGCACTGTCCCGGCAGCAGATCCCGGACTGCTGGTGGAGGATGAGGTCCCCGTGGACGAGAACATCACCGCAGCGAGTGTGAGCCGCGGCGAGGAACTGCCGCTGGCCAGCCGATACAAGCGCACTCGCAGCCGGACTCCGGCGAAGGTATGGCCATTGCGTGCAGTCAGGGTGTCAGTGCTGACGGCCGCATATTGATCGCTCTGCCCGGAGACTGAGCTGCGACTGATGTCGGACGAGGCGTCACCGGAGGCCCAGCGGCCCATCACGTACCATCCCGTGGTATCTCCGGACGTGGTCGTCGCCTGTGCGGCGACCTCCACCCAAGTGCCCGCCGGGGTCTTGGCATTCCAGGAGGCGATGATCTCGGTGGCACCGAAGGGTGCGCTGACCCGAGGGCCCATCCACGTGGAGCGATCGTAGCTGCGGCTGCTGCCGTGCGGATCGTTGTAGTTGACAGTGGTCGCCGGTGAGTCGATGACGACGGCGCCCCACGCCGTCGTGGTGCCGGTGAAGGTTCCGTAGCCGAAGCCGGTGGCTCCCTCCCACAGCCTGAGGTTGACCTGGTTGGATCCAGCGGCCGCCGCAGGCGCGGCCCCCAGGGCTCCAGCGGCCGTGATGCCGCCCAGAAGGCCTGCCGCTCCGGCGGATCGCAGGACTGTGCTCCGGGATACCGACTCCATGAAAACCCCTTATTGCTCGTGAATACTCCCGGTGAGAAGTTCATCATCGGCGGGTGCAGTTGGCAAGAAGTCGACTCACGGGCGGACCGTCGGCCCGCTGGCCACCGAAGGATCGCAGATGCCGCGTCTCTGGTGATGACGGGGCTGATCACTCGCCGCGTCCAGGCCCAGACACCGTTGACAGCACTCATACAGCGAGTGATACTAAACCTATCAGTATAATACTGCTTGGTTTAATGATACGTGGCTGAATGCTACTTGGTTTATTACTGAGCTGTGGAAGGGGAGGCGCACATGCCGCAGACCGATGAACTGAGCAGGACCTTCGCCGCACTCGCTGACCCGACGCGCAGGGCGCTGCTCGCTCGCCTCGCCGCCGGGTCGGCCCCTGTGGGCGAGCTGGCGGAACCGTTCGAGATGACCTTCGCTGCAGTAGCGAAGCACTTGCAGGTGTTGCAGAAAGCGGGTCTCGTCCATCGCGGACGGGACGCGCAGTACCGCCCGGCGACCTTGGATGCTCGTCCGTTGCGCGCTGCTGCCGGCTGGATATCTGACTACGAGCGCTTCTGGGCCGAGAGCTTCGACGCTCTGGACTCCCATCTGACCACCGTCCAACAATCTGACCGCCTCCTCTCTAAGGAAGAGCCATGACTGGAACGACAGCAGAAGGCATCGAAATCGACCGCGACTTCGCGGCATCCCCCGCTGCGGTGTTCGCTGCCTGGACCACACCGCAGCACTTCGCGCGCTGGTTCGGCGGGAAGGACGTCGAGGTGCCTGTGGACACCCTCGACTTCATCGCTGAACCGGGCCGCACCTGGCAGGCCCAGATGATCCTGCCCAATGGCACCACTATCGAGTGGACGGGCAGGTTCAACGAGGTCATCCCAGACGAGCGGCTCGTGTTCACCCTCACGGACCGTCCGGGCGAGTCGGTTCAAGCGGAGGTCGTGGTGGAGCTGACGGCGATCGCGACGGGCACGCGGATGCACTTCACCCAGCAGACCCCTGACTTCTCCGCGGAGGAGCAAGAAAGCCTCATCACCGGCTGGGAATCGTTCATCGACGAGCTCGAAAGGATCGCATCCGCGTAGGGCTGAGCGCGCAGAAGGTGACTCGGCACGGTTCCGTGCCGAGTCACCTGATAGTTGCCGACCGCACTGGCCAGCAAGGCGCCCATACATCAGCGGGATGCCGTGCCGACCGACTCGATCAGGCC
>DXGD01000154.1 GCA_019114115.1 Candidatus Nesterenkonia stercoripullorum | reverse complement strand
TGAGATCTCGTACGGCTCGGATCTGGACGCCATGTTCGTCCACCGGCTGGCCGAAGGCGGTGACCCCGAGCGCGCCGATGAGCAGGCGCAGAAGCTCGTGAGCCGGCTGACCGCGCTGCTGTCCAAACCGGTCAAGCCCGCGATCAAGGCCGAGCGTCCGCTTCAACTGGACGCGGACCTGCGGCCCGAGGGGAAGAAGGGGCCTCTGTCCAGATCCCTGGAATCTTTCGGGGAGTACTACCGCCGTTGGATGGACGTGTGGGAGCGGCAGGCACTGCTGCGCGCACGCCCTCTCGCCGGCAGCGACGATCTCGCGGCGGATTTCCTCGAGCTGATCAACCCGATTCGCTACGGTGAGTCCCCGAGCGCCTCCCAGGTCCGCGAGATACGACGCATCAAAGCGCGAGTCGAAGGGGAGCGATTGCCGCGCGCCGCCGACCCGTCGCGGCACGTGAAGCTGGGTCGCGGTGGGCTCTCCGATGTGGAGTGGCTCATCCAGCTGTATCAGCTGGAGTACGCGCACACTGTGCTGGGCCTGCGAACCCCCTCAACGCTGCCGGCGCTGGAGGTGCTCGTCGACGAGGATCTCCTGGCCTCGGAGGAGGCGAAGATTCTCAAGGATGCGTGGGTGTTGTGCAGCCGGGTCCGTTCGGCCGGCATGATCTGGAGCGGCAAGACCTCCGATGTGCTTCCCTCATCACGCCGCGACCTGGAGGCGGTGGCGCGCTGGTGCGGATTCGACCCGGGGCATGCCTCAGAGTTCGAAGAACACTACCTGCGCACGACACGCCGGGCACGAGGCGTCTTCGAACGCCGATTCTACGAGCACCTCTGAAGCGCAAGTCCCGCAGCGGGCGCCGCGCTTGAGAGGGGTGGAAACATGCTGGCGTCAGGGGACTGGCCTCGGTCAGGCGGGCGCTGCATGGGCGGGTACGGGAGCAGGCCCAGGTGTACGGACCTTCGCCGCTCAAGAATGAGCGGGGACCGCCGCCGGCACAGGAGCGAGCAGTTCTAGAGTCCTGTGCTGTACCGCTTCGTCCGGCGCCAAGTTCACCAGGATCAGCTCATCGGCTGCGACCTCGTCCGCGAAGGCGTCGAGCCAGGCGGTGACTTCGTCGGGCGTTCCGGCGGCTGTGCGCTGCAGCATGCCAAGCACCTGCGTGCCGGCCGGATGATCGCGCAGCCGTTCGACTTCCTCGACCGTGAGCGTCTTATTGCGGCCCAGCATATTGCGGATCCAGCTGTTTTCGGCCTGCCGACGCTGGGAACGGGCGACGTCGGCGTCGTCGTGGGCTATGACGTTGGCGGCAGCGATGAAATGGGGCTTCGCATCGGGGCCGAGCAAGGAGTTGGACGCGTCGAAGTGCTCGCGATACATATGCGCCGCTTGGGACAGCATCTGGGGTGCGAAGTGCGAGGCGAAAGCGTATGGCAGGCCAAGCTGAGCTGCCAGCTGGGCTCCGAAAAGGGACGACCCCAGGATGAAGAGAGGGACGTTCGTGCCGGATCCGGGGTAGGCGTTGACGCCGGGGATCCGGCTTTCGCCTGCGAGGTAGCCGTGGAGTTCCATGATGTCGCTGTGGAAACGGTCCGCTTCGGTCCCGTCGCGGCGCAGCGCACGCATCGTCGCCCCATCAGTGCCCGGGGCGCGGCCCAGGCCGAGGTCAATGCGTCCTGGAAAAAGCGTCTCAAGGGTACCGAACTGCTCGGCGATCATCAGCGGCGCGTGATTGGGCAGCATGATCCCGCCCGACCCCACCCGGATGTTGCGGGTGGCTGCGGCCACGTGCTGGATGATCAGCGCCGTCGCCGAGGACGAAATGTGCGGCATGTTGTGATGCTCGGCGAACCACAATCGCGTGTACCCCAGCCCGTCTGCCGTCTTCGCCAGCCGGGTGCTGCGCGAGATCGCCTCCGCAGAGGATTCTCCGGAACGCACGACGGCGAGGTCCAACAGGGATAGCGGCCGGGATACGGACACGATTCACTCCTCAAGCAGGCACTGTGCAGTACTGAATGGTGGTACTGCGTGGATAGTTCTCCGTACAACGCGCAAACGCCCCTGGAGCTTCCCGACCGTTATTCAGAGGTCACGGCGTGACGTTCTGTGGAGGCAGCGAGTAGCCCACTGAGCCCTTCTCCCGGACCTCTGTGAGCCGATTCCGGGGATGCTTGACTATGACGCGACGTCATAGTTTGTAGTGTTCGTATGAGACGAATCATCTTCTTCTACTTAGCATCGTTCGGCACGTCGCTGCTGGGCAATTCGATCACTGCCATCGCCCTTCCGCTGGTGGTGCTGTTCACCACCGGGAGTCCGCTCAGCGCAGGGGTGGTGGCCATCGCCGCAGCCCTGCCGGCCGCCCTGGCCGGGCTGATCATGGGCTCACTCGTGGACAAGATCAACCGCCGCACAGCGGCGTTCCTCTCCGATGTGATCTCGGCTGTAGCGCTGCTCATCCTGCCCATCATCGACCTCACCATCGGCCTGAACCTGGGCTGGTTCATCGCCGTCGCCATCCTGAACTCGTTCGGAGATGTGCCGGGGATCACGGCTCGGGAAACAATGGTCCCAGCGATCGCTGAGACGGTCCGGATGGCGCCTTCGCGCCTGATCGGACTCAGAGAGTCACTCTCAGGGGCCTCGATGTTGCTGGGCCCCGCCGTCGCCGGCATCTTGGTAGCGACCTTTGAACCGGTCACAGTTCTGTGGGTGACTTCGGGCCTCGCCGCGCTGGCGGCCCTGCTCACGCTGGTGATCCCCAAACACGCAGCAGTGCTCAGTTCCACCCACGAGCAGGATCCTGCAGCTAAGCCCGCAGGGTGGTCGATGTTCCACGGTCTCGTGATCATTTTCCGCTCGCCGCTGCTGCGTGCGCTGGTGCTGCTAGGCATGGCCCTGGCCGTCGTTCTGGCTGCCACGCAAGGCATGGTGATCCCGGTTCACTTCGGGTTCCAAGGTGAGCCGCAGTTCGTCGGGTTCGTGCTCAGCGCGCTCGCCGCGGGCCTGCTCATCGGTGGTGGGAGCTTCGCCGCCCTGGGTCAGCGCATCCCGCAGCGGGTGTGGTTCTTCACCGGACTCGTACTGGTGGCTGTGGGCATCTCGACCATCGCGTTCCTTGGCCCGGTGTGGTCGATCTTCGCCGGAGCCGCGATTGTGGGAATCGGCGGCGGCTCGATGACGGCCATCGTCGGTCTGGCCTTCATCGAGAACGTTCCGGATTCCCAGCGCGGTACTGTCCTCGGCGCTCAGAACGCCCTCATGACACTTGTCCCTGCTGCGGGCATTGGTGTCGCCTCAGTGCTGATCGAACTGGACGGCCTGAGCCTGGCCACCACCGTGCTCGCCGCGATCTGGATCCTCTCGGCCTTCGCTACTCTGCTGAGCCCTAAGCTTCGCCGCCTTGGAGAAGGCGCAGCCGAAAAATCACTCCAAGCCTCCTGAGAAAGAGAGATTCCTTGAATATTCTTAAGAACTTCCGAACTGTTCTGCGTGATAACTGGAAGACCTATCTGGTATCGAACCTCGTTGTGTACGGCACTT
>DXGD01000153.1 GCA_019114115.1 Candidatus Nesterenkonia stercoripullorum | reverse complement strand
CTGCTCCGGGAGGAGAATCTTCAGCCGTGGTCCACGAACTGGCTCATGGTGGCCGGAGCCGAACCGGACCACCTCATCGATGTCTCCGGGACTCCCCTGCGGCAGGCTATCTCGTCATTGTCGGCCCACGCCGCGTACCTTGAGGAACTGAGCGACCATCCAGATCCGGAAGACATGCTGTCCGGGATGACGTCGGAGATGGCTGAACGCGCTGCCGACTCGGACGTGCAGAATGCCCTCGGAGTCCGTCTCTTCCCGATGTGATGCCTCTTGCGGGATGCAGCGCCGGGTGTTCTCTCACAGGAGCTCCTCCCGTACGCAGCCTTCCCGCGACTCCCCCGCACGTCGATCTGCAGGTGGCGACTTGGCCTACCAGTCTCACGAGTTCAGCGTCCCGGAGAGCAGTCCGAGCACTACCGGGATGACTCCCAGGACAATGAACGCAGGCAGAAAAAAGAGCCCCAAAGGCAGTACCATCTTCACGCCCAGTGCAGCTGCTCGCTCCTCAGCCCGTTCCCGTTGCTGAGACCGGGCTCTCGCCGCGGCGGAATGCAGCAGGTGCGCCGTCGGCGCCCCTGTCGCATGGGAGAAGGACAGGTGCTCACCGAATCTCCGGAGTTCAGCATGCCCCCGCTCTTCGCGCGAGACCGCGGGGTCCCTGCCCATCAGCCGCCGCAGCATACTGACAGGGTTTTCCTCTTCCTCGTCGCTCAGCGTGCTCCACGCGCGCTCCCAACTGGCGCCGGCGATCAGTGCTCGATACACCTTCCCCAGAGGCTCTGCTCCCGGCACGCAGTCCGCCAAGCGGTGGAGGGCCGCCTCGATTCCCACTCCAGCCAGGAGCATGGCACCCGTGAGATCGAGCAGCAGCCCTGCATCAATGACCGGTTCTGCGGATGGGGCACTGCCACCCTGAGTCGACTTGCCCTCCCCGCACCCATGCCGCCATCTCCTCCCCTGTGCCGCGGATTCATGCAAGTCTCCCTTTCTGTCCCACGTCTGCCACCACAGTTTTGCCATCCCTCGAGGCAGATCGGGGCTGCTCGACGGCAGGCCCATCAACAGGACGGCCCCCATGAGGGCCAGCGCGGTGAGGACGGCCAGGATGTCACCACTCATGACGGACGCTCCGAATCATCCGCGCACTCCAGAGGTAGCCCAGGGTCAGCAGGATGAGACCGACGACGAGACACAGCGGGCCCCAGACGCTGGTGACAAAGACCATGAGGCCCCCAGACCCCATCAGCTGCCCCAACAGGAGCCCGCCCAGGGGCAGCGCCGTGAGCAGGAGCTGGGTGAGCCTCGGGCCTGCCACAGCAGCCTTCACCGCCGATTGAACCTGAGCGTCGTCCTCGAATGACGCTGCTGCCCGATCCAAGAGATGCGCCAATGGAGCCCCCGTGCGCTCCGACAGGGCAGAGATCGCCACAAGCCTGTCGACGACTCGCATGACCAGGGCGAGCTCCTGAGCCTCTGCACTGCGGAATAGCCCGCGCAGCCCTCGCGTGGCTTCGGGTGTCGTAGGCTGTGAGGCCGCAGCGCCAGTGGCTCTACTGTTCTTCCACCGCGAGGAGATACCCGTGCCGGTGGCACCAGCCGAGAAACTCTGCCCATCAAGAATGGCCTCCCGTCCTCGGCGCAAGCCTTCCACCGCACCCCTGCCCATCGCCTCGGAGGCGGCAACGCACGAGGCGATGACCGTCAGCGGGTGGTTCCCGCCGCCACGCGCTTGCCAGTGATCTCGCAGGTCCGACCACGCATGACTCTGTGTCCGCCCCGACTGAAGGAGCGCCGAGAGCTGACGCAGTGCCGTCGCGGCGTCCTCCTGCACCGACGGCCCCTGGGCCCTGCGAGACCCAAGGACTCTCCGGCCCGCTGCCAGAATCTCTGCACTGCTGACTCGGGCGTGCGCACGGGGACGCGGGCGCAGAAGAATGATGCTGCAGAATACAGCCAACGAGACCGCGAGCACGATCACAGCCGCTCACCCTCAAGGTGAAGGGGATTCTCTCTGCATGCGGCTGGATGGCCACCCTGGGTGCCTTGCGTCCCGTTGGAGAGGACTTGGACTTCGCCGAGCCCAGCGATGGGGAATGCCGTGCAGAACGCCGGATAGGCCGCCCCTCGGCGCAAGCCTGATCCATCATTCTCGAGCACGGTCTTCAGCGTCAGCCCGCCCTGCTCATAGGAGAGCAGCGACAGAGCCACCGGCATACGGCGACCGTTGCGCCGCTCTACGTGAATGACGGCATCCAGCGCCGCGGCGGCCTGCAGTGACACAGCTTGCGGGTCCAGTCCCGCCAGAGCACCCATCGCGACGAGCCGTGCGGGGACCGCTGCGGGGGAGTTCGCATGCACAGTCCCGCCTGCCCCCTGATGTCCGGTGTTCATCGCGGTCAGGAAGTCACGCAGTTCAGCGCCTCGGCACTCACCGACGATCAGTCGATCCGGGCGCATGCGCAGCGTTTCACGGACAAGCTGCCCGATGTCGATCCGTCCGGCGCCCTCGACGTTGCCTGCCCGTGCCTGCAGGTGCACGATATGGGGGTGAGACGGTCTGACCTCAGTCGTATCTTCCACGACAAGGATGCGTTCTCCTGGTGCACAGTCGGCCAGCATGGCCGAGAGCAGGCTCGTCTTGCCTGAGCCCGTCGCCCCGGAGATCAGATAATTGGCGCGGCCGTGCACCATGGCACGAATGACCCCCAACCACAGACTCGCGTCCTCCCACTGCCGTGCCAGCTGGCGCAGATCTGCGGACGACTCGCCGGCAACACGAATGGACACCAGGGGGCCTCCACCGGAGACCGGAGGCAGCACCGCATGAATCCGATAGCGATCAATCCGGCCGTCTGCGCAGGGCTGCCCCTCGTCCAGTCGCCCACCAGCCATGGCGATCAACCGGCGCGCCAGGCCGCGAGCCTGGTGCTCATCCACCTGCACGTCGCGGCGTCTCAAACCCTCGGCACCGTCTGTCCACATCCAACCCAGGGGATCGAGCAATACGTCAGTCACGCCGTCTTCTTCGACAAACGGCTGGAAGGGCCCCAGTCCCATCAGCTCGTCACGCAACGATTTCACCAGCTGAGCGGTGGTGCCGGCGCCCAACGCCAGCCCCGATGCCCGGACGGCTTCAGCGATCATCGCCACATTCACCGGCCCCGCAGACCGGCGCAGCTCGTCCCGTACACGTTCGACATGTGCCGAGTACTGGCTTCCGAGCTTCCGGGCGGAGGAGCGGACCGCTCCACCCGCCGCGTCTGCACGTGGCTGCGACGCCACTGCCGCACTCCCATCCGCTTTCATCACGCGGCTTCCTCTCGTCCCACG
>DXGD01000152.1 GCA_019114115.1 Candidatus Nesterenkonia stercoripullorum | reverse complement strand
TCGTCCAGCGGGTCTTCGATGGAAACCAGCGGGTACGCGTCGACGAGCTCGTTGTAGTAGGCGCTCATCTGCTCTGCCGAGCGCTTCTCGCCTTCGAAGGTGTACACGCCGTCCGAGAAGAACTCGCTGGCCGCCACGTCGAGGGCGAGCGCGACGTCGCGGCCCGGCGTGTATCCGGCGCGCTTGATCGCCTCAGTGATCAGGTCCAGGGCATCGCGGTTCGACGGCAGATCGGGGGCGAAGCCGCCCTCGTCGCCCAGGCCGGTTGCCAGTCCCTTCTCCTTCAGCAGCGATTTCAGTGCGTGGTAGACCTCAACGCCGGCACGCAGGGCTTCCGAGAAGGTCTCGGCACCGATCGGGGCGATCATGAATTCCTGGATGTCCACATTGGAATCAGCGTGTGAGCCGCCGTTGAGGATGTTCATCATCGGCACCGGGAGCAGGTGGGCGTTGGGGCCGCCCAGGTACTTGTACAGCGCCAGGTCTGACGCGTCCGCAGCGGCCTTGGCCACCGCAAGCGAAACGCCGAGGATGGCGTTGGCGCCCAGGCTGTTCTTGTTGTCCGTGCCATCGAGGTCGAGCAGGAGCTGGTCGATGACGCGCTGCTCCGTGGCGTCCTGACCTTCCAGGGCAGGGGCGATGACCTCGTTGACCGCGCTGACGGCTCCGCGGACGCCTTTGCCGAGGTAGCGGTTCTTGTCGCCGTCGCGACGTTCCACAGCCTCGAAGGCACCTGTCGAGGCGCCTGAGGGCACAGCGGCCTGGCCGAAGCTGCCGTCGTCGAGGAGGACGTCGACCTCCACTGTGGGGTTTCCGCGTGAATCGAGGATCTCACGTCCGTAGACGCTGGCGATGAGGGACATAGGGCGACTCCTTGATATTCGTGATGGAGGGACAAGTTGGTTGACCATCAAAGTGGCCGGCCCCAGAGTGAGATACCGCTGAATAGTTCATCAGCGGATGGTTCACCAGTGGCCTGTGGACGCCTCATTGCGCCAGCTTCTTCACGTGGTTGCGAAGCGCGCGTTCCGGGTCCTGCCCATTGGCCCGCGCGAACTGCACTACTGAGAAGAGTAGTTCACCCAGCGCCGCTTCGTCAGCCGGGCCGGCAGGGGATGTGGCAGCGAACAGCGGCGAGTCCGCAGGCCGGGGGGCCGGCTCAGGCAGGATCTCGGTGCCCTCCCGGCCCAGTCGATCGATCAGTTTCGCCGCCCGCGCCAGCGCTGGCAGGTGCGCAGGCAGGGAATCGGCGACGTCGCGGAGCGCCACCGCCCTGCTGGACGCCTGCTCGTGCTCCCCTGCGGCCACCTTCTCCTCAGCCTTGATGCGATGCCAGGTCTGTTCGATCTGGGCCACAGTGGCTTCCGCGTCGACGTCAAGGCGCCCGTCACCGGTGAACACATGGGGGTTGCGCCTGATCAGCTTGCTGTTGATGGCCTCGGCGACGCCGTCGAGATCAAAGTCCCCGCGTTCCTGCGCAAGCTGCGCATGAAGGGCGACTTGGAAGAAGAGGTCCCCCAGCTCCTTGCGCAGCGGCTCGCCGCTCTCCCCCGCCTCGACCTCCTCGACCACCTCGTAGGCCTCTTCGACGAGGTACTCCACGAGGGCGGCGTGACTCAGTCCACGGGTCCACGGGCAATGCAGGCGCAACTGCCCGATGACCCAGCGCAGCCGAGGTATCTGCTCTGACGGCGCCGTGTCAGCGCCGAGATCAGGAGCAGCCACCGGTCACTGCCAGGCTTCGAGGATCATCCCGGAGAGCGCCTCGCGCTCCTCGTATCCCAGGAAGGATGCCTCTAGCGCGTTGATCTGGAAATCGGCCAGCTCGGCCAGTTCATAGGCGAAGGTCGAGGCGACTCGGGCTAGCTCTCCCGAGAGCGTCACGCCGGACACCAGGCGATTGTCGGTATTGATGCCCACGCTGAACCCGAGTTGGTACAGCATGTCCAGCGGGTGGTCGGACAGCACCGCCCCATCGTCGCCTTCGGCGAATCCTGCCACGGCGCCGGTCTGGAGGTTCGACGTCGGACTGATCTCAAGGTGGATCTGCCGGTCACGGACCCAGCGCGCCACGGGGCCGAGCTCCACTTCGTAGACATCTTCAGCGGGACTCTCGGCGGAGTCGCCGTCGTTGGCCGTGACGCTGATGTCCTCGGCGATGCGGACGCCATGCCCGAGCCGCTGAGCGCGACCCGAGATGAGCGCGTCGCGGATGGACTCCACGCCGTCGCCCTCACCGGCGTGCACAGTGGCGGGCATCATGCCGCGGGCGAGCTCGGTGAAGGCACCCGCGAAGCGCGACGGCGGGAACCCGGCCTCCGGACCCGCGATATCGAAGCCCACGACGCCGCGGTCGCGATGCCGCAGCGCAAGCTCGACGATCTCATCGGCACGGTCCGAGTGGCGCATCGCCGAAACGAGCTGTCCGACCAGGATGAATCCATCCTTCTCGGACACGGCGTCCATGCCCTCCTCGAGTCCGCGCTGGACGGCGGCCACGGTGTCATCCAGGCTGAGCCCACCGTGCTGGTGCTGTTCAGGCGCCCACCTGACTTCGGAGTAGACGACGCCGTCGGCGGCAAGGTCTTCGACATACTCCCGTGCGATCCGGGTCAGCGATTCAGCTGACTGCATCACTGCCGTCGTGTGGGCGAAGCCCTCCAGATACGTCTCCAGCGAACCGGACGTCGACGCCGCGACGAACCACTCCTCGAGCTCCTCAGGCGTTGAGGCCGGGAGGTCGTGGCCCACCTCTGCTGCGAGCTCGACGATCGTGGCCGGGCGCAGCGAACCGTCCAGGTGATCATGCAGGCTGACTTTTGGCAGCTGTCGCAGCTGCTCCTCCAGAGCGGCAACGGCACTGCGTGCCTCGGCAGATGATGTATCAGTCATGCCCACCAGCCTATCGTCCCCGGCCGGACAGCTGGCTACCCTGTGGAGCGGCGCGATAGGACGCCTGGCTCGCCGGGGCTCAGCGGAAGAACGGTATGCTCAGGGGATACCGGAAGGGTCGGCGCCCGTAGGCGGCCACTGCGCCGAGGATGCTGAAGACCAGAGCCCCGATCATGACCAGTGCCAGCAGCCCAAACAACACGAAGAAGATGCTGAGGCCAGTCCTAGGGTCACCCGTGAAGCCCGCCATCACCATCGTCACCACGCTGCCTAACCACAGCACGGCGAAGAGGATCGAGACGGTGATCTGCCAGTTGAGCGTGGCCTTCCCGTGGTCGTCGAGCATACGGCTGCGACTGCGGAAGACGAGCCAGATGATCAGCGGCGCGATGATCCACGCCAGAAATCCACCGAGGTGGAGCCCAACACCCCACCCCTGTTCCTCCCCGGATGTCAGCGGACGCGGCGGGTAGTTCTCATAGTGCGGCTGATATTCCATCGTGCCTCCCTGACGAGTGTGTGGCCTCCGGTGTGCGATGTCCTGGTGCGATGTCCTGGTGCGCGATTCCGGTCAGCTTACCCTTGCGGCGCCCACCAGCGTCGAGCGTGAGCAGAACTGCTTCCCCGCCCCCTCACTCGCCCGGGGCGTCGTCACTGAGGTTCGTGCGGCGTTCACGCTTGAGCCGGATCGGCCGTTCGACCGGGATGGCGCCAGTGTCCTGGTAGCCCTGCGGATCGATATGCACGCCTTTGCGATCCAGCCAGCCGGAAAGCAGCCGGAAGATTCGCTCGAAGACCCAGCCCAGCACCACTGCCCCGAGGACTGATACCGTCATGGCGATCACGACGGAGTC
>DXGD01000151.1 GCA_019114115.1 Candidatus Nesterenkonia stercoripullorum | reverse complement strand
GTGGTTCTGATTCTCATGGTGTTGTCCCATCCCGGAGCGAGTGATGATCTCATGATGCCGGATGGCCGGGTCCCGCGCTAGATGTTCGACGTATATCCGCAGAGCCTAGGGTGGCACCGAGAGTTCTGATGCCACGGATTCAACGGCTTCGTGTACTTGGGTGGTGCAACAACCCCGCCGACCCCTGAGAACACGGCGAATCAGTATTTTCACCGACCTGCGAGGGTTTGAGCACCATCCACGAAAGTGCACCACGGGATGTGCCCGGCGCCACCCCGATCACTGTGGCACATACCAGCCGTGTGGGCATTCCTAGGTCTGCGCGATGATTGCCCTGAGCTTCGATGGGTTCCGGATCATATCGATCCGTGTGACCGAGCCGCGGTCGACTTCGATCCATGCCACAGTGTCGATTGTCCCGCTCAAGTGGCCGATGACCGCAGCTCTCCCATTGACTGTTCCTAATTCCCAGCTCAGCTCGGCTACTTCTGGGGTGGAGAGCACCCCGGCCGTGAACCGCATGACCTTCTCGACGCCGAATATGGGGTTCCGCGCCGCCTTGGCTCGACCACCGGCGTCGGTCGTGAGCACCACGTCGGGAGCCAGGACAGAGACGAAGTCTTCCAGCGGCAGCTCGCCGCGGCTGACCTCCAGAAGCTTCTCCGTCAGTTTCCGATGAGTCGCAGCCGCCCCCGCCTCATGGGTCGGGGTCTGGTGTACATGAGAGCGGGCACGGCTCACCAGCTTCCGCACAGCGTCCTCTGACCGGTCGAGAGCGTCAGCCACCTCGAGATAGGAGAGGTCGAAGACTTCCCGCAGCACGAAGGCGGCCCGCTCCAATGGTGAAAGGGCCTCCAGAACGACAAGCAGGGCAAGAGAGACGTCATCTGCAATCTCCGCAGCCTGATCAGGCTCCCGATCAACGTCAGTGGAGATTGGTTCTGGCAGCCACGGCCCTGGGTAGTCCTCGCGGCGCCGCTGTTGAGTGCGCAAGCTGTTGAGCGCCGTGCGGGAGACTATGCGTAAGAGATAGGAACGCGGCGACTGGACTTCTGCTATATCCACTTTTTGCCAACGGAGCCAGGCTTCCTGAACAGCATCCTCGCTGTCCTGCACGGCACCCAGCACACGATATGCAGCCCCGAACAACGCCGCACGATGCTCGGTGAATGCTCTCAGGTGGTCAGGTGAGCAGCGCTGGTCCTTAGGATTCGGTGTGGGCTCGTCCATCGCTTCAGCCTCGTCTCGTCGTGTCTCCTACACGGAACATTCTGCCTTGAAGCCCTGACCGGTAAGTCCCATGCTGGCATTGGTTCGTGATCGAAAGTTCTCCAAGGAGACCCAAGCAGTGAGCTCGACGATCTGCTCATCGTCCAAGTCCTGGCGAAGGTTGGCGACCATCTCGTCGGTGACCGTAGGAGGAGTGTGGGTCGCCGCGACCGAATACTCGATCACCGCTCGTTCCAAGGGAGTGTAGATCTCGCTGGTCCACCAGGAGGGCACCTGTCGGAGCTTCTCGGGGTGCACACCGTGGTGATAGCTCTCCCAATACCCGAAGTCCAAGCACCAGGTGCAGCCGATCTCCTGAGCAGACGCCATGACTGCCAGGGCTTGAAGGTCCTTGGGCAGCTTCTTCCACCGTGTGGCGGCAAGTTCAAGGCCCAGGGTCGAAAGCAAGACTCCGCGATGGTGCAGGCCGACTTTGAGCGGATCGAGGACCTTTCCGTATACCCTCTTCGAGAACCACGACGCCAACGATGTCAGCGGTCCGGAGTGGTCGAGAGGGATCCGAGGAGCCGAGCCTATGGAGGGGATAGTGATAGAGGAAATGGGGGAGGTCATGAGGAACACCTCTTTCGTCGCGATCTAGGACGGCACATCGCCGTCTGCCTTAACGACACCGCTGCGTCAGCATCTGTGACATCCTGAGTCATTCGCATCGGTTCTACCGATGAGTAGTGTCCGTATGGTGGGACCTCGGTTGACACGTTGTTAGTGATGCAGGTTACACTCATAGCGAAAATGCAATTTCGCGATGTGGAAGCACGAATTTCGGCGTCGCGCCTCAGTCTTCTACAAGAGAGTCGGGTATGTCGGAGAAAAAAAGCACGAGCGTCCAGGAAGGGGAAGGGCGCCGTCTTGGGTTCAAGATGCCGCACATCTTCGTCATTCTCTTTAGCCTCTCTGGCGTGGCGGCCCTTTCCACGTATCTGGTCCCCGCCACCGAATACGCGCGTGTGCCGGGACCCGATGGGCGTGAGGTCGTCGATCCGGACCAGTACGGTGCCGTCGAATCATCGTCGACGACGTTCATCGAGTTCATGACGGCAGTGCCCCGCGGCTTAATCGACGCCGGTGAAGTGGTCTTCTTCACGTTCATCATTGGCGGTGTTTTCATGGTGCTGCGTCACGCAGGCATCATCGAGAACGCTTTGGACAAGCTGCTGCGGATGTTCTCGAAGCGGCGCTTGCTGCTGATTCCCCTGCTGATGACAGTCTTCGCGTCCCTGGCCACGCTGATCGGCACGCAGGAGCTTGCCCTGGTCTACATCCCGGTCCTGATACCAGTGATCATCGCCCTGGGGTACGACTCCATTACCGCTGCGGCGATCGCCCTGGTGGGAACCACAGCGGGTTTCACTGCCGGTGTGCTCAACCCGGTCAATACTGGCCTTTCCCAGCAGATCGCCGGTATCGAGACATTCTCGGGTGCCGGGCTGAGGGCAGTGCTGCTGGTGACGCTGCTGAGCCTCGGAGCCTTCTGGACTATGCGATACGCGCGCAGGGTCGGTGCTGACCCGCAGCGCAGCTACATCTATGCGGATGAGAGCGAGGTGGAGAAACGCCACCTCTACACCGAGGGTATGGCGACCGAAGCGCGAGTCATGACGGGACGCCAGAAGATCGCTCTGGTGCTGGCAGCCCCGGTCTTGGGCGTCACGATCTGGGGCGTGATGACTCAGGGATGGTTCATGGTCGAGATGGCGGGCATGTTCATTCTGATCATGCTGGTCATCGGGCTCGTCAGTGGCGTGCGTCCCAGCGAGCTGTGCCTGTCGTTCAGCGAAGGGATGCGCAGTGTCCTGGAGGCAGCGATCATCGTCGGCGTCGCCCGTTCCGTTGCCGTCATTCTTGAGGACGGCAGGATTCTGGACACGATGGTGCATGGGCTGGCTAATCTGGTGGGGAATCTCCCCGGCGAGCTTGCGGCCGTAGGGATGTTCATCGTCCAGGGCGCCTTCAACTTCGTGGTGCCCTCAGGCTCGGGTCAGGCCGTGGTGACAATGCCCGTCATGGCACCGCTTTCAGACCTCGTGGGGGTGACGCGTCAGACATCGATCCTGGCCTTCCAGCTGGGTGACGGACTGCCGAACCTCATCTACCCGACCTCGGGCTACTTCATGGCGGCTCTGGCCATCGCCGGCGTGCGGTGGGAGCGGTGGGTGAAGTTCTATCTGCCGCTGCTGGGCATGTGGGTGTTCGTCGCGATCTGCTTCCTGGTGTTTGCCCAGCTGATCGGCTGGACCGGGTAACTGCAGGCCACCCTGACGCCGAATGACGACACAGGGGTGCCTGTGCCGCAGACCTATGCAACCTTTTCGACGGGAGACCGCTCATGGCACAAAGAATTCTGATCGGCGTGGATAACAGCGAGACTGCCTTTCGCGCGGCGGAGAAGGCAGCTTCCCTTGCGGCTGCCTTTGGAGCTGAACTGCACGTTCTATCGTCGTTCACCGTGAATCTGACGCAGGCAGTGAAACATGATCAGCCCGATGCATATCACCGCGTTGAATCGCTCTACGCCAACAATGCCGTGCGCACGGCCGACGCCGTCGTGGAGGCATTGCGCGTCCACTACCAAGACCTCGAGATCATATCGAAAGCACGCGAGGGAACCCCTGCGCATGCCCTCCTCAACGAGGCGGAACAGATCGACGCCGACGTCATCGTCGTCGGGAACAAGCGAGTCCAAGGGCCGACGCGTTTCCTAGGGAGCATCGCGCGCACCATTGCGGCAGAAGCGCACTGCGATCTGTATCTCGTCAACACGCGGGAACGCTGACATGACGCGTCCGTGCATTCCCCGGAGCCAGGGGTGAATCGTTAGCGGGTCATGTGCGAAGAGGGTATGGCGGGAGCAGCTCGAACGGGACCGCATCCGTCGTCATCCCGTTGACCTG
>DXGD01000150.1 GCA_019114115.1 Candidatus Nesterenkonia stercoripullorum | reverse complement strand
GATGCCGTAATTGTGAATGGCCAGCCCGACCTGCAGCTGTGCGGCAAAACCGATGGGGGAGATGTCCGTGGGGCCGTGGAAGCCGGATTTCACCTGGTACTGGGCGGCGTAATCCATCACCTTCTTCAGCGGGGAGATCCCGCCGAAGTGGGTGGAGGCTGCGCGGACGTAGTCGATGAGCTGGTCGGAGATCAGGGTCTGGAAGTCCCAGATCGTGTTGAAGACCTCGCCGATGGCCAGCGGGGTAGTGGTGTGCTGGCGTACCAGGCGCAGCGCATCCTGGTTCTCCGCGGGTGTGCAGTCCTCGAGCCAGAACAGGTCGTAGGGCTCCAGGGCCTTGCCCAGTTTGGCGGCCTGGATCGGCGTCATCCGGTGGTGGCCGTCGTGGAGCAGGGGGAGCTCGGGGCCGAACTCGTTGCGCACCGCTTCGAACACGCTGGGCAGGTGCCGCAGGTAGGCGCGGGTGTCCCAGTCCTCCTCCTGAGGCTGAGCCCCACGGCCCGCCGGTTCGTAGTCGTAGCGTTCACCGGAGGACTGCGTCTGGGCGGCCACACCGTAGAGCGCCTTGATCCCAGGGACGGAGGTCTGCACCCGGATCGACTGGTATCCCAGCTCGAGGTGCTCGCGGATCGAGTCGAACAGCTGCGGCAGGTCTGTCCCGGAGGCGTGGCCGTAGGCGCGCAGCCCGGTGCGAGAGGCCCCGCCCAGCAGCTGATAGACCGGCAGGCCCGCGACTTTGCCCTTGATGTCCCATAGCGCCATATCCACTGCGGCGATTGCGGCCATGGTGACCGGCCCGCGCCGCCAGTAGGAGGCACGGTAGAGGAACTGCCAGGTGTCCTCGATCCGGTGCGGATCCTTGTCGATGAGCAGCTGGGCGACGTGCTCCCGCAGATAGGCGGCGACGGCGAGCTCCCGGCCGTTGAGCGTGGCATCGCCGATGCCGACCACGCCGTCGTCGGTTTCGAGGCGCAGGGTGACGAAGTTGCGGCTCGGGCTGGTCACGTAGACCTCTGCGCTGATGATCTTCATAGGGACTGTGTCCTCCTCGGGCTCTGCTGCGCTGCGCGCAGACTCTCGGTGGCGTCGACGACGTCGGTGTCTTCAGCAAGATGCGGGTCGATCACGTGCAGCAGCGCGGCGGTCTGCTCAGCGGGAGGCCTGGACAGTGCGGCATGCAATGAGTCCGCGGCCGGGTCGTTGAGGTTCGCGCCTGCCGCGGCGGACCTGGTGATGTGCTCGGCCCAGGCGGCCAGCGCCCGCAGGGACGCGGTCCCTGGGCGGCCGGCTTGACGTTCGGCGCGCAGGACCGGCAACTGACGGGCGGCGAGCTTGAGTGAGCCGTCCCCGCCGATCTGGGCGAGCCGGTGCGCAATGCGCGGGTTGGCGAACCGCTCTACCAGGGCCGCCCGGTAGCCTGCCAGGTCCAGCCCGTCAGCCGGCAGGTGCCGGCAGGCTTCGTCCCAGAACTCCTCCACTGCGCGGCGGAGGGTCCCATCGGCGATGGCCGAACTCACTGTGGAGTGCCCGGCGTTCTGGCCTGCGTAGGCCAGCAGGGAATGTGCCCCGTTGAGCAGCCAGAGCTTGCGACGCTCGAAGGGCTCGACGTCGTCGACGAATACCGCGCCGGCGTTCTCCCAGCTCGGCCGCCCGGCCGGGAAGTCCCCGGCGAGGATCCAGGAGCTGAAGGGCTCGGTGATGACGGGGGCGACGTCGTCATGCCCGGTCACCTGCGCGATCTCCTCCCGGTCCTGATCGGTGGTCTTCGGAGTGATCCTGTCCACCGAGGTGCCCACGAAGCTCACGTGCTCCCGGACCCAGGCGGCCAGGTCGCCGTCGACGCGCGCGGCCACCCCAAGGACCATGGCCTGCGCGGCCGCGCCATTGCCGGGAAGATTGTCACACGGTACGACGGCGAGGCCGCCCGCCTGCGCGGCACGCCGGGCCGCCAACGCCAGAACGAGTCGAGCGGGCGCGGTGCTCAGGCCGGGGCCGGCGGTCTCTGTCGCCGCGAGCGTCCGGCTGCCCTCGACGAGGTCCCGAAGGAGCCGGGGCAGAGCCTCGATATCGGCTGCCACCTGGGGATCGGAGGTGTCCAGTTCCAGCGCGTCGTCGCCGGGTCGCAACCGGTAGCCGGCTTCGGTGATGGTCAGGGTGATGACTGCGACCTCGGACCGGGCTGCCCGGTCGCACAGCACGTCGAGGGCGGCACCGTCGTGGGTCTCGACCAGGGAGCCGATGATCTGGGTCTGGTCGCCGTCGGGGGCCCGGACTACGAGGGTGTACAGACCGTCCTGCGCCGAGAGGGCCGTCGCCGCCTGCGGGCTGCGCCCGGTGAACGCGGCGATGCCCCAGCCGTCTCCGGCCTCGGCAGTGTAGACAGCCTGATGGGCACGATGGAACGCGCCGAGCCCGAAGTGGATGATCCGCACGGGAGGCCTTTCACGTCCCGCATACGTCGCCGCGGTGAGGGGCCTCTGCTGGCGCTCGCCGGCCGACGCGTGAGAGGAGAGGCGATGGGAAGGGTGAGGGACATGGTGAGCGGTCACAGTTTGAAGGCCTTTCGCGGTGCGTGGTCGACGAGCTCGACGATGATCTGAGCTGCGCGTTCCTCGCTGAGCCGATGCTCGGCCACCAGCCGAGCCAGGAACGATGCCTCGATGCGCCGCGAGGTGTCATGCCGGGCGGGGATGGAGCAGAAGGCCCGGGTGTCATCGATGAACCCGGAGTTGCGGGTGAAGCCGGCCGTCTCGGTGACGGCGGCGCGGAAGCGCAGCATCGCATCGGGGGCATCGAGGAACCACCAGGGTGCGCCGATGAACACCGACGGGTAGAACCCGGCGATCGGGGCGATCTCCCGGGAGTACACAGTCTCATCGATGGTGAACGGGATGAGGTGAAACCCTTCAGCGGTGCCGAAGTCCTCCAGCACCGGCCGCAGCCCGGTGGAATAGTCGACGGCGAAGGGAATGTCATGGCCGGTGTCCGGGCCGTAGGTCTGCGCAGTGGCGGGGTGGGTGTTGCGGTGGACTCCAGGATGCAGGGTCATGACCAGGCCATCATCGACTGACATGCGTGCCATTTGGTAGAGCATATGCGCTTCGAAGGCTCGGGCTTGGTCTGCTGTGGCCTCGCCCCTGCGGGCCGCGTCGAAGAGCGACTCTGCTTCTGCGGGGTCCAGCTTCAGCGTGCGCGGGGTGTGAGCGCCGTGGTCAGCGGAGACGGCACCATTATCGATGAAGTACTGGCGCCGATTGGCCAGTGCACGGAGGTATCCGGTGTATCCGGTGAGGCCGTCGCCGGCGCTGTCGAGGAGCCGGTCTGTGCGGTCTGCGAAATCCTTGCCGACGCTGAGGTAGGCGTCCGGCCGAAAAGTGGGCACCACCCGGCCGGTGAACGAGGGGTCCGCGGCGAGCCGGCGGTGCGCCTCCAGGTCGTCGAGCGGGTCATCGGTGGTGGCGAGCACGTCGATCCCGAAGGAGTCGAAGAGCCGGCGGGGGCGGAACTCCTCAGTGGCCAGGACGGCGGAGACCTCGTCGTAGACCTGGTCCGCTGTGGCCGCGGAGATGCTCTCGGGGTCAATTCCGAAGAGCTGAGAGAACTCCTGGG
>DXGD01000149.1 GCA_019114115.1 Candidatus Nesterenkonia stercoripullorum | reverse complement strand
GTGAACGCACGCCGGGTCCGCGTGCACGGGACGGCTTTCGACACCATCGGGATGAGCGCCTACATCATCGTCCGCGATACTGAAGCCGAAGCTCGAGCCGAACTCGAGCGGATCACCACCGTTGACCCTGACTCCCCGGGCTATGCGTCCTTCGAAGACTTTCTGCAGCACTCGAACCTCGACGTCGAGGTCTCCAAGCGGGAGTATTCGGTCGGCACCAGGGCACTCCGGCCGGAGCTCGTGGGAACTCCAGAGCAAGTGGCCCAGCGGATCGCCGAATACCACCGCGCAGGCGTCAACCTGCTGCTCATCCAAGCTTCCCCGCTGCACGAAGAGCTGGAGCGGATCGCGACGGACCTGATGCCGCTGGTCCGCCAGCTGATTACCAATGACCAGAGGTGACACGGTAGAGTGTGCTGGTCGCATACCAGCGCATGCGACTGGGTGACTGCCTTTGCGCGGCACTGTGAGGCTCGTGGTCTCTGGTGGGCGGAAAGGCGGGTACTCGTCTCGGGGTGTAGCTCAGCTTGGTAGAGCGCGCGCTTTGGGAGCGTGAGGCCGCAGGTTCAAATCCTGTCACCCCGACAAGTGGCCAGAATGGAGCGTGCCCGAGAGCGGTCAGTCCGCGCGGGCGGCGCGCGCCGTCATCGGGCCGCGAAAACGTTGCGGGTCCGCATCGGGCGGCCTGCACACCCTAAGACCGATCAATCAGTCATCTGGCAGGAGCCTCACGTGGTCACTAGTACCGTTGAAAATCTGAACCCGACCCGAGTCAAGCTCACCGTAGAGGTCCCGGCTGAAGAGCTCGAGCCGAAGATCAAGGCGGCCTACAAGTCCATTGCCGAGCAGGTCCAGGTGCCGGGTTTCCGCAAGGGCAAAGTCCCCGCTGCGATCATCGATCAGCGTGTCGGCCGGGACTACGTGATTCAGCAGGCCATCAACGACGGCCTCAACGAGTTCTACCAGCAGGGCCTGGCCGAGGCTGAGGTCTCCCCGCTGTCCCGTCCTGAGGTGGAGATCGACGAGCTGCCGGACCCCAACACCAATGAAGGTGTCCTGAAGTTCAGCGGTGAGCTCGATATCAAGCCCGAGGTTGAGCTTCCGGAATACTCCGGGCTCTCCGTCGAGGTCGAAGCGCGCGAAGCCGATGAGGACGCTGTGCAGGCTCAGCTCGATGAGCTGCGCGGACGCTTCGGCACGCTCAAGGATGTGGAGCGCCCTGCAGCCACGGACGACTTCGTGACGATCGACCTCATCGCCACCGTCGGCGATGAGGAGGTCGACAATGCTTCCGGGCTCTCCTACCAGGTAGGAGCCGGAACGATGCTCGAAGGCATCGATGAGGCTCTTGATGGCCTCTCAGCCGGTGAGGACGCGACCTTCACCACGACGCTCGCCGGCGGCGAGCGCTCTGGAGAGGAAGCCTCGGTGAAAGTGACTGTCCAGTCGGTCAAGGAGCGCGAGCTCCCCGAGGCCGACGACGAGTTCGCCCAGCTGGCCTCCGAGTTCGACACGATCGAGGAGCTCCGCGAGGACCTGAAGACCAAGGCTGAGCAGAACCTCGTCATGGAGCAGGGCGTCGAAGCCCGGGACAAGGTCCTTGAGAAGCTCATGGAGCTCGTCGAGGTGCCGGTCCCCGAATCGGTCATCCAGGGCCAGGTCGAGCAGCACTTCTCGCAGGGTGAGCACAGCGAAGGCGATGAGCACGACACCTCCGAGCACCGCGAGGAGATCGAGAAGCAGACCTCCGAGGCCTTCCGCAACGAGATCGTGCTTGACCTGATCGCTGAGCGCGAAGAGATCGGCGTCGAGCAGGGCGAGGTCATCGAGTACATCGTCTCCACCGCCTCCCAGTACGGCATGGAGCCGAACCAGTTCGCGCAGATGCTGGACCAGGCCGGCCAGGTCCCCATGATCATGGGCGAGGTGCGCCGTCGCAAGGCGCTGGCCAAGGTCCTGGAGCTGGCTGCAGTGACAGACTCAGCCGGCAATGCGGTGGATCTCACGGAGTTCGTCACGCCCTCAGGCGAGGAGGACGACGAGGCCACCGCTGAGGCTGAGGCCGAAGCTGCCGAGCAGTCCGCTGACGGCGAGGACAGCAGCAGCGAGAACGCCCAGGCCGAGGATGCGCAGGCCGAGGACAAGTAATCCTGTCCGCTAGTTTCTGAGCTGCCCCGAGGCACCCCATCGACGCGAGCCCCGCACTGTGCATTGCGCAGCGCGGGGCTCGCGTCGTCGTCCGAGGGCAGTGCCTACCCTGCGCCAACAGCGAACAGTAGCGGATGAGGCCGAATCAGCGGCCGATACTTAGTACTCTCGATTCTGGACACGGTGCACCGACGGGCTCTCCACACGTGGGAGCCGATTCGGCGCCACCGATCACCAGCTTTCTTCAAGACACGCGAGTGGAGGAACTTCCATGACTGAGAGCATGCCGAGCATGTCTACCGTGGACCCTGCGTCCCGAGACGACTACATCTACAACCGCCTGCTCAAAGAGCGGATCATCTGGCTAGGCTCCGAGGTGCGTGACGAGAACGCGAACGCCATCTGCTCCCAGATGCTGCTGCTCTCTGCCGAGGACCCAGAGAAGGACATCTACCTCTACATCAATTCTCCCGGCGGCTCCGTGACCGCGGGCATGGCCATCTACGACACGATGCAGTTCATCCCGAACGACGTCGTCACCGTGGCCACGGGGCTGGCAGCCTCGATGGGACAGTTCCTGCTCTCTTCGGGAACGCCCGGCAAGCGCTTCGCCACTCCGCACGCTCGTATCCTGATGCACCAGCCCTCGGGCGGCATCGGCGGCACCGAATCCGACGTGCGGATCCAGGCCCAACTCATCCAGCACATGAAACAGGTCATGGCGGAGCTGACGGCCGAGCAGACCGGGCAGGACGTGGACACGATCCTCCGGGACAACGCACGCGATAAGTGGTTCACCGCCGAGGACGGCCTTGAGTACGGGTTCTTCGACAAGATTTCCAAGCGTTCGTCCACTGTCTCGGGCGGCGGCGGAGTCTGAGGACACGCCCCGCCACTCTGAGACGCCCGGCGCGGACCAGCTGACCGTTTGCGTTCACAGAGCCCCGTTCTATACAGAAGTTCTACAGAGCACCAGTTCTACAGAGCACAGTTCTGAAGGAGTACCAACACATGAACGTCCCTTTCACCCCAGGCAATTTTGAGGACGTGGAGACACCCGGGGCGCAGCCCGCTGCTCCGTTGATGCCCAGTTCGCGCTACATCCTGCCGCAGTTCGAAGAGCGCACGCCGTACGGCTTCAAGCGGCAGGATCCCTACGCCAAGCTCTTCGAGGATCGCATCGTGTTCCTCGGCAGCCAGGTCGACGACGCCTCAGCTGACG
>DXGD01000148.1 GCA_019114115.1 Candidatus Nesterenkonia stercoripullorum | reverse complement strand
GAAGATTGCGGAAATCTAGCTGTTTCGTTAAGCCATCCCGGCGTAAAAGACCGTTGTTGTTCCCCATCATCGGTGCAGGTCTCTGGCTCGGCTTCGGCCGGGCTCGCACGAGCTCCCCTGGGACGCAGCCGCGTCCCGCCGCGCCCGATGACGATCCGAACTTCCTGCGCTCCCTGGAGATCCAGCGACGGCAGCGTCAGCGTGCAGATGAACAGCGCCGCAAGGAGCAGAACGGCCCGAAGGACTCCGAGACGTCGAAAGATCAGGGCACAGCCGATGATCAGGGCCAGTCCGGAGGCCACAACGGAACCCCTGCTTCGGACGGCGACGCGTCCTCCCAGCCGGGCTCAGGCGACCAGTCCGGGAACGGGACGGGTGAGAATGGCTCACCGCAGGAGGGTCAGACGCCGAGGAAAGGCGATACAGGCGAAGAGCTCGGCTCCGACCACGGCCCCGACCGCGGTGGGTCCTCCGACGACGACGATCCCCGCCACTAGCGGCTTAACCCAGCAGCAGGGCCAGCGAGAACGTCGCCGCGAAGGCGAGCACGATGAAGCCGGTCAGCTGCAGGACTTTCACCAGGGCCATGCCCGCATGCCGGGTGGAGAGCATGATCCGGATGGGCCCGGCGCAGAGCAGCCAGGAAAGCACCACCAGCAGCATCCACGGGTTGGTGCCCACCAGCCCCAGCGGCGCGACGACGGCGACCGCGACCATCACCGCATAGGTCCAGCGCGCGGGCCGATCGCCCACGCGCACAGCGAGCGTCAGCTTCCCGGTCTCCGCGTCAGTGGGGATATCCCGGACGTTGTTGGCCATCAGCAGGGCGGAGGCGATGAGCCCGGCACTGACCGCGCCGATGATGGCCGATACCGAGAGCTCGGCTGCCATCGCGTACGCGGTCCCGAGTGTCGCGACCAGGCCGAAGAACACGAAGACCATCACTTCGCCGAGGCCGAGATACCCGTAAGGCTTCGAGCCGCCGGTGTACCACCAGGCCGCCAGCACGCAGACGGCGCCCACGGCCACCATCCACCACATTCCCGAGATCGCGGCGATACCGATGCCTGCTGCCCCGGCGACGCCGAAGCTGATGAACGCGGCTTGCTTGACCCGCGCAGGCTCAGCCGCCCCCGAGGCGGTCAGCCGCGTGGGCCCGACCCGGTCGTCATCGGTTCCGCGGACGCCGTCGGAATAGTCATTGGCGTAGTTGACGCCGACCTGCAGCCCCAGCCCGACGATCAGCGCGAGCACTGCGATGGCCGGGTGGAACGAGCCCATCGCGGCGCCGGCGGCGGAGCCGATCACCACCGGGGCTATCGCCATCGGGAGCGTGCGCGGCCGTGCTCCTGCTATCCATTGCTCAGTGGTGGCCACGGGTCTCCTTCTGCTGGGTAGTGCTGATCTGTCTGAAGAGTGCGCGGATCGCTGTGCGGTCAGGTTTGCCCGAGGTCAGCCGCGGGAGCTCCTGGACCACGATGACGAGCTTGGGGGCGGCGGGCCCGCCCAGCTCGGTGCGAACATGCTCAGCCAGCCGGTGCTGCCACAGAGTGCTCGCCTGAGCGCCACCGTGGCTGGCCCCGGGGCTCGACCCCCGAAAGGCTGCGCAGCTGGCCCCGGGGCCGTCTGGCGGGCCGTCACCGGGTTTCTCTCCCTGCTCCTGAGCAGCCGGGGCCTCCAGCACGACGGCGGCGCACACCCGCTCACCCCACACCGGGTCCGGCGCCGGCCCCACGAACGCCTCTGCGACCCCTGCGTGCTCGACGAGCCGGCCTCGGACGGCCTCCGCGGAGACTTTCACGCCGCCAGTGTTGATGACGTCGTCGACGCGACCGGTGATGCGCAGGACAGGCTGGTCCTCGTCATTGATTTGCGCGAGCTCCCCGAAGTCCTCCGTGGTGAAGCGGGGGAGCCCGGTCTCGGGGTCGCGGTCGAAGTGAGCGGCGGTCCGCTCCGGCTCCTGCCAGTAGCCGATCGCGGTCATGGGCCCGGAGAGCTGAACGCGTGAGTCTGAGCTGAGCCCGATGTGCGCGCCCGGCAGCGGCCGGCCGTCGTAGACGCATCCGCCTGCGGTCTCACTCATGCCGTAGGTGCGAACTACCGTGATGCCCGCCGCGGCGGCGCGACGCAGCAGGGAGGGGTCGCTGGCGGCCCCGCCGAGCAGGACCGTGTCGAAGCGGCGAAGGACACGGGCGCATCGGCCGTGACCGGACTCGCAGGCTCGCAGCAGCCGTTCCAGCTGGGCCGGTACGAGGGAGACATACCGTCGGCGGTGGGTCATCTGCTCAGCTGCCGCAGCGAAGCAGTCCGGGTCAGTCGTGTGCTCCAGCAGCACCTGCGGAACAGTGCCGGCCTCCAGACTCCGGGAGAGCACAGCCAGCCCCGCGACGTAGCTGGGCTGCAGGGTGAGCAGCCACTGCCCGTGCCCGCCGAGCCGCTCGGCCGTCATCTGGGCTGAGGCGCGCAGCGCGGCCGAGCTGAGCAGCGTCTGCTTGGGCGTGCCAGTGGATCCGGAGGTGCGCACGACGACGGCGGCCCCGCGACCTGCGGCGTCGTCGTCGTCCGCGACATCGTGGCGCAGGGTCCACCCGGGGGGAGAGCCGGCTGTGCCGGGGGTGAACTCGAGTGCAGGAGTCCTTCCGGCGCAGGCATCGGCCAGCGCCGTCATCGCAGAATCGACCCAGCTCTGAGGGTCGTCGGCCTGCACGGGGTCGCTCGGCAGAGGGTCGCTCGGCACAGCGCTACTCGGCAGAGGGTCACTCGGTACGGCGTTGTCTTTCACGGACGCTGCTCAGTAGTAGTACGGGAAGGCCGACCAGTCAGGGTCGCGCTTCTGCAGGAAGGAGTCGCGGCCCTCGACGGCCTCGTCGGTCATGTAGCCCATGCGGGTGGCCTCGCCGGCGAAGACCTGCTGACCGGCCAGGCCGTCGTCGGCGGCGTTGAAGGCGAATTTCAGCATGCGAACCGCTTGCGGGGACTGTCCGGCGATATCGGTGCAGTACTGAAGGGCTGTGCGCTCCAGCTGCGCGTGGTCCACGGCCTCGTTGACTGCGCCAGCAGCGACCATGTCCTCGGCGCTGTGCTCGCGGGCCAGGAAGAAGATCTCGCGGGCCTTCTTCTGACCGACCTGGCGGGCGAGCAGCGCTGAGCCGTAGCCGGCGTCGAAAGAGCCCACTGTGGCATCGGTCTGCTTGAACTTCGCGTGCTCGCGCGAGGCGATCGTCAGATCGCAGACGACGTGCAGGGAGTGCCCACCGCCAGCGGCCCAGCCGTTGACGACGGCGACGACCACCTTCGGCATCGTCCGGATGAGCCGCTGCACTTCCAGGATGTGCAGCCGCCCGGCCCGGGCAGGGTCGACCGTCTCGGCGGAGTCGCCCTCGGCGTAGCGGTAGCCGTCGCGGCCGCGGATGCGCTGATCGCCGCCGGAGCAGAACGAGTGGCCGCCGTCTTTGGGGGAGGGGCCGTTGCCGGTCAGCAGCACCGCCCCGACGTCGGGCGTCATCCGGGCGTGGTCGAGGACGGCGAAGAGCTCGTCCACAGTTCCCGGACGGAAGGCGTTGCGGACCTCAGGGCGGTCGAAGGCGATGCGCACGGCCGGGAGGTCCCTGCGGATCGTGCCGTCCTCCTCGCGCTCCACCCTGCGGTGATAGGTGATGTCCTGCAGCTCGAAGCCCTGGACCTCGCGCCACTGCCAGGGGTCGAAGACGTCCGAGACCTGACCGGGGAGTTCTGCATCGGTGGAGTGCGCCTGAGTGCTCATCGTCACCGAGTCTATCGCCTGCCATGGGGTCCGCGCCCAGCGAGGAGGTCGCCTGCGGCGATCCCCGACGCCCTGCCCCCGCCGAAGGTCCGGACCTGGGCCAGCCCATCCGGGAGTTCCAGCTCCCGGCACCCGGCATGCACGACGACGGCGACATCCTCCCAGGCCACTGAGGCGGGGTCAGTCGAGTCATCGGTGACGAGGAGGTATGCGCGCTCCTGCGGCGCCGCGGAATCCGCGGCGCCGTCTTTCCCGAGGGCTTCCTCCAGGGCGCGGATGAATGTCTCGGAGCGCGTGCCTGCCGCGATATTGCCGCGCCCGAAGGACCCGCGAACTGAGACTGCTCCGCTGAGTTCGGGCAGCTTCCCGGTGACCTGCAGCGCCGCGCGCGCCGCGGACAGGCCGCGCTCTGCTGGTCGGGAACCTCCCACGGGAGCGGGTGCTGCGGGCTGGATGCGCCCGGCGCCGAGCGAGCGCACGCGTCGGGCGGCCTCCGCGAGGCGAGTCGCGCTGAGCTGGCCCTTCCGAACGGCTTCGCACAGCGCGGTAGCCATCTGCGCCGTATCGGCCTGCGCATCGTAGGGTTCCGGGAACTGCGGGTTGCCTAGGCACAGCAGGTCTACACCTGCCGACAGTGCAAGAACGGCTCCTCGACGTCGTCCCACGCCGTGGCTGATGGCGTGCATATCGAGGGCGTCACTGCATATTACGCCGTCGAAGCCCAGTTCCTTGCGCAGGAGCCCGACCGTCTCCGGCGAAAGCGTGGCTGGCTTGGCCGCCAGCGCCCGGTGGACCACGTGGGCGCTCATGATCGCCGGTATTCCTGCCCGCGTCACGGCCGCGAACGGGGCCAGATCCCGCCGCCAGAGCGTCTCCAGATCATCGTCGACAGTAGGAATGCCCAGGTGGGAGTCCGTGTGCGTGGCCCCGTGCCCGGGGAAGTGCTTGGCGCAGGCAATCAGGCCGGCGTCGTGGAGCCCGGCGGCGAATGCCTGGCCGTGCCGGATCAC
>DXGD01000147.1 GCA_019114115.1 Candidatus Nesterenkonia stercoripullorum | reverse complement strand
CCGACGGCGCAGGGAGCCAGCACCTGGCGCACCCCGAGACTGCGCAGGGCCCACATGTTCGCGCGGTAGTTCACCTGGTGAGCCGGGAACTCGTGGCCACGACCGTGCCGTGGCAGGAACGCGAGGGTACGGTCTCCTTCGGCAGAGCTCAGCGTTCCCAGCGCAATCGGCGCTGATGGTTTCCCGTAGGGCGTCTCGACCTCGATCTCCTGCGGATCCTCCAGGAACGTATAGAACCCAGAGCCTCCGATGATCGCGATATCAGGCGTGCCTGTCACAGTGCCCCTTCCTTACGATGTCGCTTCTCTGGTCAGCCGTGCCAGGTACCGGCCCTCATACTCGTGAACCTCGCATCCGGCGAATCCGGCCTGGAGAGCCACCTCCGCGATAGCGTCCGCCCCGACCCAGCTCCACGCAAACGGCTCTGTCACCTGGCCGCGCACGCGCAGCTGGACAGTGTCGTGAACCACGCCGGTGCCGGGCGCCGCCACCTCTGACAGCACTGCCCCAGCAGGGCGCACCACGCGGCGCAGGCGCTTGAGCAGCCGGATGGGATCACCTCCGATGCCGATATTGCCGTCGACCAGGAGCGCTTCCTCCCAATCGCCTGAGGAGGGGACGCTGTGGAAGACATTGCCCTGCACTGCCTCCGCGCCCCGCCCGCGAGCGGCCCGCACAGCTTCTGGGGAGATATCGATGCCCAGCGCCTGCACACCACGGGCTGCCAGCGCCTCGGTGACCCGACCCACCCCGCAGCCCACGTCGAGAGTAGGGCCTTCACAGCGATTCACCACTAGCGCGTGGTCCGCGGCGTCGCAATCCCCCAGCCACCGCTCGATGGTCATGGGCACTACCCGGCCGTCCGCATGGATCACCTCGCATGCATGTCCGTTCAGGGCAACGTCCCAGGCCACGAGAGGGCCAACAGTAGTCAGTTCGGTCACGAGCCTGTCCTCATATGATCGACGGCGTGGAGGTCGCCACTGTTCGCAGCGCCATCGCCCGGGCGGTTCCGGAGCCCTTCCTGGGTCGGATCCCGGAAGTGGTCCCTGCTGGAGACCCGGGTGACTTCGGCGGCGAACCGGCTCTCCGGGATGAGCGCGGCGACGGCTTTCGCATCGGCCCAGGTATCGACGTCGGCCACTACTGCCACCTGGCCGACGTCGGCGCCGGCCGCTGTCAGTGCCGCGTGAGTGTGCGCGCCGGTATCGGGAGTGGACATGGGGACCTGCTTCAGGCACGTTGACCAGTGCGGCTCCCTGACGGCCAGGACCCACCACCCCCCGTCCTCGGCTGGGCCCAAGGCCGCGTCGTGATCCGCCAGTGCAGCGCCGGCGGCTCGCAGCTGCTCGACGGTGACCTGCGGAGTGTCCATACCGATCTGGACGACGCCGCCGGCGGCATCCTGGGTGAGTCCGTCATCGCGGCCGGAGTCGCGGCGGGGGTCGCGGCGGGAGTCGACACTGCGCACACCACCATGGCGGGCCGCATCATGATGAGCGGCGACCAGCCGGGTCGCGAAGTCCTCCCCGCGCTGGTCCACCACAGTGTGCTTGGCCAGTTCGACGGCGAGCTCCTCGCCCCGCTCCGCCTCGTTCAGCTCACCAGTCATCGCCACGACAACGGGCCACCCCAGCTCCTGCGCCGTCTGCAGTGTGTCCAGGAGCGCGGCTGCCGCGATGCGCGCAGCCAGCTCATGGCCGATCGTGGCGCCCAGTCGGGACTTCGCCAGTCCGGATACCGGTGCCTTGGCCACCACCAGGAGCGTGGGCGGCTGCGTCGGCGAATGGGCGAACTGTGCGCTCATGTCAGCACCTTTGCGAAGTCGACGAGGGTTCGGCAGGTCCCCACCACGGAGCCTGACACTTTCGATGTGGTGCCGCGGGCGCGTCGCCGATAGACGATGTCCCGTTCATGCACTGTCCATCCGGCCCGAGAGGCCTTGATCATGAGTTCCAGCGGGTAGCCGAAGCGGCGGTCACGCACGTCCAGGGCGAGCAGATCCTCACGCCTGCAGACCCGCATCGGGGCCAGGTCGTGCACGCCGAATCCGCTCTTGCGCCGGATCGACCAGGCCAGCGCCGCCGTGCCGGCACGCGCGTGCCACGGCCAGACACCTCTCCCCTGCGGTCTCCGCCGTCCGACCGCCATAGTGGCTTCACCGCGGCCGACGACGGCGGCCAGCTCCTCAAGCTCTGCTGCGTCCATGGACCCGTCGCCGTCGAGCACTGCGACCAACGGCGCGGTCGCGGCAAGGACGCCCGCGTGAACCGCAGCCCCGTACCCCGGCACACCCTCAGACACCACGACGGCTCCCAGGTCACGCGCGACGGCGGCAGTATCGTCCTGAGACCCATTGTCTACGACAATCACGTTCATGCCTGCCGGCATCGTGGCAAAAACACCCGGCAAGGCCAGTTCCTCATTACGGCATGGAATAACAACATCACAGGCGGATTCGTCATATGAGGACGGGCACATAATGAGATGCTACCAGCGGGATAGCATATCTGAATGGCCAAGCTTGCATCGCGGACCTCACGTCTGACCTGGAACGCGGCACTTCTGAGCGTCCTCTGCGGCGTCGTGGTGGTCGCTACGGCGATCATCTGGCCACGCGCTACGGGAACCGATGTCGCGATGGGGAAAAGCGAATTCGACGACTGGGTGCCCCTTAAAGCGGCCCTGGAACCCGAGCTCACACCCACCCTCTTGTTCCCGGTGGCGGTGGCGCTGCTGGGACTGCTGTGCTGGCGGCGCGTCAGCAGGCTTCTGACATGGGGACCGTTTCTCGTCCTGGCCTTCATCGGCTCCTGGATCTGGACTGCAGCGCTGGGACATGTCGGGGGCACCCACAGCATCAGCAAGGTCTTCAACCGTCCCAGCGAGTACTTCCGGGGATCAGAGGACGTCACATCCATCCCGGGGTTCCTCTCCGGGTTCATCGAGCGCATCCCGATGGACGTGCAGGACAACTGGGCCGTCCACATCGCCGGGCACCCCCCGGGCGCGACCCTCCCGTTCATCCTGATGCACCGTATGGGCATCGAAGACACCTACACCGTCGGGATGATCGTGATGACCCTGGGCTGCACAGCGGTGGCGGGCGTGCTGGTCACGGTGAGGACCCTCGGCTCGGAGCAGATGGCCCGCACAGTGGCCCCCTGGCTGGTCGCCGCGCCTGCGGCGATCTGGATGGGCGTCTCCGGTGATGCGCTGTTCGCCGCCGTCGCCGCCTGGGGGCTGGCGCTGCTGGCGCTCGCGGCGACGGCGGCCCGGCGCTCCCGTCTGATCGGCTGCGGAATCGGGGCAGGCCTGCTGCTGGGGATGTGCGTCTACATGTCCTACGGGCTGGTGCTGCTGGGGGTGCTAGCGCTCGCAGTGATCTTCCTGGGCCGCAGGTGGGCCGCGCTGCCCTGGGCTGTGGCCGGTGCGCTCGCCGTGGCCGCCGCGTTCACCGTGGGCGGCTTCAAGTGGTGGGACGCCTTCCCAGTGCTGGTCACCCGGTACTACGACGGCATCCAGACCGACCGGCCGTTCGGGTACTGGGTGTGGGCGAATATCGGCGCGTGGACCTTCAGCGTGGGCCTGGCGGCATGGGCCGCGTTTCCCCGCGGCGTGGCGGAGCTCTTCCGCAGGGTGAGCCGGGAACGCTTCGTCGTCGCCGCTCTGGGGTGCGCGGGGCTGGCTTCGATTCTGCTGGCGACGCTGTCAGGGATGAGCAAAGCCGAGATCGAGCGGATCTGGCTGCCGTTCACGCTGTGGATCCTGGTGCTGCCGGCGTTGCTCCCCGGACGGTGGCACCGGCCGCTGCTGGCAAGCCAGATGGCGACGGCGATCGCCATCGAGTGCATCTGGACGACGCAGTGGTAAGACGGCCGCTGCCGTTATCGCTCCGGCTGCTGCGGCGAAACCTCAGCGAACCGAAACCTTAGCGGGCCGAAACCCTAGCAGGCAGCGAGCTCGACCAGCTTTCGGACGGTGTTGAGATTACGAGCAGTACCAGCCACTCCCAGTGCTCTCCCGATCGCGGCGTCCTTCATCTGCGCTCGGCCCGCACCCTCGGCGTAGCGGATATGCATCTCCGCGCCGACCACCTCCCAGCGGTCCTCGCCCGTGGGAACCTTCCGCGCCGCGGCGATCGCATCCGCCGTGGGCACCCCGGCGAGGAAGGTGACATAGGAGAACTTCGGCTCGACGACGTCGAACGGGTGATTCGTCAGGGCCGCGCTGACCTGCTGGGGTGAGCGGCTGATGACCTCCCGGAAGAAGCCGAAACGCTCCTCGACGGCACTTTCGAGGGCGCGATCGAATCCGTGGTGGTCCCCTGGGATCGTGCAGACCAAGTTGCCTGAGGCGATATAGGTGGCCACATCCGATGCTCCGAGGGACTCGGCCAGCTCGCGCCACTGCGCCATGGGCAGCTTGGCTGTGCCGCCCACGTTCACCGCTCGCACCAAGACGATCCGCCGGTCCATGATGTTCAATGTACACACGCCCGTGGTCTAAGGCGAGCACTGCGGTTATAGTCAGTGATCAGGGGGGAAGGAGTTCCCGTGCAGTACCGACGGCGGACGCCCTTTCCGCTCCTCGACGGTCCGATACGGCAGCCGTAGGTGCTAGCAGGATGCGAACGTCCATCGACATGTCCTACCCGTTCAGGGGCAGCTGGCTGGTGCAGAACAGCCCGGCGTCCCGGGTGCCCAGCCACTGCACACGCGCGTTGGCCACCTCCTACGCCATCGACTTCGTGCCGGTCACCGAAGATGGACGCACCGCGCCGCTCACCCTCGGAGCGCTCATGCGACCGGAGCCGGCTGAGAAGTTTCCGGGCTTCGGGCGCCCGATCCTCGCGCCGGCCGACGGCGTCGTCGTCGCCACGCACGAGGGTGAGCCCGACCATGCGGCGTATCGCGGGCTGCCCTCGATCCATTACGCACTGACCCAGCACCGCCGAGTCGCATCCGGCTGGGTGGCCCTGGCTGGGAACTGTGTGGTGATCGAGCGCAGCGGGATCATGATCGCGCTCTGCCATCTGCGGCGAGGCAGCATCACGGTTCGGCCCGGCCAGCAGGTTCACGTGGGTGAGGTCCTGGCGGGCTGCGGAAATTCCGGCAACAGCACCGAGCCCCACGTGCACGTTCAGGCGATCGACCATCCCGACGTCGCTCGCGCCCGTGCCGTACCGCTGACCTTCGACGGCGGACTGCCAAGCAATGGCGAGATCATCCACGTGTGAATATCGCACGAGGTGCGCCGAACCACAGGAGGCCGCTGGGAACGTCCTCCTGTGGTTCCTGGCCTTGGTTCTGCACGTGTGACGAGGCCTAGCAGTGTGTCCCGGCTGATCAACGTCGCGCTCGATACAGCGCTCGATCGCGCTCTCTCAGGAATCGAGTGTCCTCTCAGACTCCACCCAGTGATTCGTGTGAGAATCAAGGGGTTCCGAGGACTCTGGCGAGAGGAGTGCTGACGCTGTATGTTGAGAAACGTAGGCGACTCCCTCGGCCGGTGGGACTGTTCGCGGCATCCGTGG
>DXGD01000146.1 GCA_019114115.1 Candidatus Nesterenkonia stercoripullorum | reverse complement strand
GTCGGTCGGGAGCTGCCCCGGGCACCAGGGCGTTGAGCCCGGTTGCCCGGGCGGATATGGGGAAGACGTCAGGGACGCTGCGGCGGATCGTCGTCGAGGGCGTCGAACTGGGCGTCCCAGGTGTTCTTGCGCTGCTCACCGGAGTGATGTTCGGCGATCTTCTTCGCCTCTTCGACATACGAGCTGGTGAGACGGTTCATCCGGTCTTCGTTCTGATGGAGCAGCCGCTGCTGGGTCTCCACTGACATCCGGTGCGTGGTCTTCTCCTCCACCAGCTCGGAATAGCGGCGCTGGACGAACTGCCATTCGTCTCTGGTGAGCTCATCGTCGAAGGGCCCCTGGTGCAGGCCCTCGAAGAATTCGAGCTTGAGCCACTCGCCGTTCTTGTTCAGGCGGGAGTCACGATTGAGCGCGTCGACGACCGAAAGCGGCGTCGTCTCGCCCTTCTTCATCCGCTTGAGCTGCTCGATGCGCTTGCTCCGCCCGCTGTAGGCGATCTCCACATTATGTGTGGCGATCGCATCAAGGCTCTTCTCCAGCGCCTTCAGACGGTTCTTGGGCTTGGCCACCCGGGTGTCATAGAAGTGCCACCCGACGATGACGACGACGAGCACCAGGGCCATCAGCGCAATGATGATCGCTTCGTTCATTGTCCCGCCGGCCCCCTTCCGTTGGCCCCATCCCATCAGGCCCCTCCATTCTACGAGGAAGCCATTCCGGAGGGCGACCTATTGCGCGTGCAGCTGCGTGACGCCGGCAGGAGGCCGTACGGGTTTGCCGTGTTGGCTCCTGGCCAGGTTCAAGATGACCCCGACGGCGAGAAGCGAACAGGTCAGCGCAGTGCCGCCATAGGAGATGAAGGGCAGCGGCACGCCAGTGACGGGAAGCAGGCCGATGACCATCCCGATGTTGATGAATGATTGGCCTACCAGCCATGTGGCGGTGCCCGTGCAGACCAGGCGAGTGAACTGGTCGTCGGTGGACACCGCGACCCGGTAGATGCCCAGGGTCAGGGCAGCGAACAGGCTCAGCGCGAGCAGCGTGCCCAGCAGACCCAGCTCTTCACCCAGGATCGTGAAGATGAAGTCGTTCTCCGCTTCGGGGATGTAGGCCCACTTCTGCCGAGACTGTCCCAGCCCGACACCCCAGAACCCTCCGGAGGCCAGCGCATACAGGCCTTGCTGGGTCTGATGGCAGGGCTCCGTGACATGGTCGCAGTTCATGCCTAGCCAGGCGTAGACACGCATCATCCGGTACGGGGTGATCCACATCAGCATCGCCACCGCGGCGAGCGCCACAGCGGCGGTGACGAGGAAATACCGCATGGCGACGCCGGCGGTGAACAGCAGACTGCCGACGAGGACGATGATCACCAAGCTCGTCCCGAGGTCACCGCCGATGAGCACCAGCACCAGAACGGTCAGGGCACCGGGAAATACCAGTGGGGTGACCCAATGGGAGAACTGCTGCACCAAGTGCTTCTTGCGGGTGAGCACAGCTGAGCCCCACAGCACCAGGGCCAGCTTGGCCAACTCGGAGGGCTGCCCGGTGAAGGGCCCGAGGCGGATCCAGTTCGTACTGCCTCCGCCTTCAACGCCCAGAGGAGTGAACGCCGTCAGAGCGAGCAGAATGGAGGAGACGATCATGAGCGCCCAGCCGATCGTCCCCAGCCATCGCGTCGGTATCCGGGCCATGACGAACATCCCGATCAGGCCCACGATGGCCCAGCCGCCTTGGCGGAAGAACATCGCGAAGGAGCCAACGTCCCCGCCCGATGCATCGACAGACGACGTCGAGAGGACCATCGTCAGTCCGATCGCGGAGAGAGCGAGGGTCGAGCCCAGGATCAGCACATAGTTCGTGTAGGGGTTTCCGCCCTCGAGGAACGACCAGAGACTGGTGGCTCTGGGGGCGGTACGGGAACCCTGCGAGGACTGGGTGACGCGGCTCATCGGAATTCTCCATCAACAGTTGCTGACCTACATCTGCCCGCCATGACGCCAGCGGGCTGCGCAGCGTCGAACGTGCTGTGTGTTCTCCTCAGTGCAGGGCCCGTCGAAGAACGTCTGACTCATCATGACGTAGATCGTGGCGAAGTTGGTGACTCCACACGCGTGTTGGCCGAAACTGTGAGAGAGATATCGGCTGAGGCTCAGAGACTTGTGCGACGAGCGATCGTGAGAGCCTGCTTCGGTGCCGGAGGCCGCAGGAGTATCTGCCGCCCGGATCATATATCCGCGGCTTCGCGGGAAGCAGCAATGCCGGACGTGCCATCGCTGCCGGACATGCTGTTCTGCGCAGCCGTCTCGTCCGCGTCAAGAGAATCCCAGCGCTCGCGTGCGAAGTCATGGTGGCGACGACGGATCTTGAGCAACAGCGAGGTGTTCCTCGGCTTGGTGAATGGGCTGACGACGACGAAGACGATGATGTTCAGCAGCAGGGCGAGCAGTTCGACGCCGCCCTGGGCGAACGGTCCAGGCGTCCAGGACGGGAAGAGCGTGAAGACAGCCAAGGCCGTGACCCCGACGATCAGGCCCGCCGTCGCACCGACGACGCTGGCCCGCTTCCAGAACAGTGCTCCCACAGTCGGCACGATCACCTGGGCCAGGCCGCCGAAGGCGACCAGCCCGATGGTGACCAGCAGACCGGGTATGTAGAGCGTCATCACATAGGCGATCGCGGAAAACACGAGGATCGCCCAGCGGCCGACCCAGACTCGCTTGCGCTCGGGGAGGTTCTTCTGGATCAGTCGGTCGTGGAAGTCCACAGTGTAACTCGCCGCCATCGCGTGAACCTGGGAATTGGCTGTGGACATTGCTGCGCCGGCGCCCGCGGCGATCACGGCCAGGGCGAGCAGCAGCGGGGCGTACTCCAGCAGCACCACGGGCAGCACCTGATCGGCGTCTTCAATATCGGGTTGGAGGATGGTCGCGGAATTGCCGACCAGCATGGAGCCCATGTACGCGATGGCGATCAGGCCCACCAGGAAGGGCATGAGGTCGAAGAGGCGTGCGCTCTTGGTGGCATACATGCGAGTCCACATCTGCGGGCCCATCAGAGCACCCAGGGGAGTGATGAGGAACATGGTGATCCAGGTCATCCAGATGCCGTCACCGAGTACCAGGCGGTCGGGCTGGACCTGCTGGATCTCATCGAACATCGTGCCCATGCCGCCCACTTCGCCGACGACGAAGATCCCGGCGGCGATGAGGCCCAAGAAGATCGTGACGCCGTAGAAGACGTCCGTCCACGCGATGGCGCGCACGCCGCCCGCCCAGACATAGATGATGATCACGACGTAGAAGAGAAGCCCGCCCAGCCAGAAGGGAATCAGCCCGCCCGAGGCGACGTCCATCAGATGCGCGCCGCCGGTGAGCTGAATCTGCAGATGAGGCAGCGTGAAAAGGAGAAGGACGATGGCGATGAACGTCGCCAGCTTCGAGGAGCCGAAAAGGTCGACGAAGAAGTCCCGGGCCGTGATGTAGTCACCCCGCTTGCCGTGGAACCACACCCGCTTCCCGACCCAGAAGTACATCAAGCCGAAGAAGACGTTCCACAGCAGGGCCGTCCAGAACAGCGGCCCGTCGAGGTAGAAGCTCGCATTGGATCCGAGGAAGGCGAAGGCGCTCCACCAGGTTGCGGTGACAGTGAAGAACACGGCGATGGAGCCCATGGCCCGGCCCTGAACGAAATAGTCGTTAGCGGAGCCGGTAGAGCGCCGGGCCGAGGCCAACCCGATGATCAGGGGAATTGCCAGGAAAAGACCGATTATCAGAACACCGGCTATCTGTTGAGTGTCCACGCTCATTCGCCTCCTCGGTTCTGGTGACCCAGCGTTCTGGCGGGCTCATGACCAGGTTCTTCATGGGTGCCTCTGCCGAGGTCGTCGGGGAACTCGTCGTCGAGGTCGTCAGGGGAGGGGCGGCCCCACCGGACTCTGTAGGCGATGTAGAGCACGACGCACAGAATGATCCATATAAGTGCGTTGAATCCGTAGATGAACGGCATTCCGAAGATTCTCGGTTCCACGACGTCGTGATAGAACAGGATGCCCGGGAATTGAGCCGCAGCCAACCCCACGAGGACAATGCTCCAGAGGGCTATGGTGACAGGCGTTGGGGTTCTTCTCGTCCCCATATCATTCTCCTCCTCAGGTGCGACTCCCCGGCGCACTGTGATCTCGGATGTTTCGAGTCGCGGTGCCCCGGTCATCACCTCGGGGCCGGTTTCCGGCGACGTGGATGAGCTGATTACCACCCTTTCACAATGAGTTTCACGAGCACAGTGACGCGCATCTCACGGCGTTTCGCATATCTCCGCACGGAGTGTGGAGCTGCATTCGGTCTTCAATGGCGATGAGACGGGGCCATGGCAGTACCGGGGCGATTGGTGGGGCGATCTGCAGCATACGCATCATCCCGGACGACCTTTCCAGCGACGCGGCACAAGGATATTCCTGATGTCATCGGGGGTACGAGACGTGCTGATGCACCATCGTCCATGCTCCGTCTCTGAAACGGAACACGCGTGTCCCGCGTGACCATTCTTCGTGCACGGAACCATCCGTCATCTGCGCCGTCATCCGGTTCAGGCCCCACGCGACGGCGACGTCGTCGCGGGCGAGCACCCGCAACCCGGGGACAGACCAGGTGACCGGGCCCGTCGTCTGATTGAGGCCGAATTCGCACATCGACCGAACGGCGTCGATTCCGAGATACTCGATGGGTTCTTCGTGCTCATAGGAGACGACATCCTCGGCGATGTGGCTCATGATGCCCTCCAGGTTCTTCGCCTCAGTGTCGGCGAACCACTGGGCATGAATATCGCGCACGGACTGCTCGCCCTCGTGCGGGTCCGGGAGGTACGTGCCGGAGTGGTGTTCGTGCTGGATAAGCCATTCACCGTTGTTCTTCACGAGTCCGAGGCTGAGCCGAAGCCGCCTGCCCGGAGCAGACGCTAGCTCCTCAGGCTCGCCGCAGCGCAGCAGGGCGTGGGCGAAAGCCACCTCGGCGCCGGCCGTGACATCGAGGTCTACCAGCTCGAAACGTGCGCCGCGGGCGATCCAGGCGAAGAACGCGGGCCAGGCCCCGCGGTACTCCTCCAGTCCGCGTACGCCCTGCTCAGGCGGGGCGACGTCAAACATGACGATGTCCTCAGCATGACCGGCGACGACACCGTCGAGGTCCTGCTGCTGGACGGCGCGTGCCCATTGTTCGATGAGATCGCGAATCTGCTGTTCGTCCTGTGCGTGTGCCATGACAGCTCCTTCGTGAGGCGGGGAATACTGCTTGTACGGATAGAACCCGGGGACGAGCGAGAATTCATCGGCCACGGTGAAAAACCCCGAGGGGCACGCGGCGGTGGCACGTATCGCGACCATCCGACGCAAGAATCTGGCGTGGTGGAGGGTCAGGTTGCCGTCAGTCGCTGTGGGAGCCCGAAATCGGTGAGATCGGCCTCGAGGAACGAGACGACCTCGGTGATCTGCGCGCTGCTGCTGAAGCTCAGGACGTCGAGGCCTGCGGGTTCATATGCCGGGGCAGTCGCTTCGCGCATGTACGTCCCGAAGGCCAGTTGTCCATTGGCGCTAGCAGGCAGGAACAGCCAGGCTTGCCCGGGATGCCGGAGGGGCCCGGTGTGGAGAAAGCCGCGGACCTGTCTGACGCCGCTGAAGACGTGGGGCAGCGGTGGCATGGAATACCGCACGTCCTCAGCCAGCATCGAGATGATTGCCTCGACGTCGCCGGCTTCCCATGCTTTTGCGTAACGCTGAGCAGCCAGCCGGACCTCGGTGTTCTCTACCCGTTGAGCTTGCGGTGCGTTCAGCTGGTGCGTCTTGGCCCTCTGCAGCGCGCTATTGACCGCGGCCACCGTCATCCCTAGGAGCTCTGCCGTCTCTGCTGCAGTGAAGCCCAGAACGTCTCGAAGCAGCAGGACTGCTCGCTGGCGCGGCGGCAAACGGTGGGCTGCGGTGAGAAACGCCAGCTCCACCGTTTCCAGCGCGGCCGTGCGGGCCTCGGGATCGTAGGCTGAGAGATGGGCGGTGTGCGTGGCGGGCAGGGGCTTGAGCCAGTGGATCTCTTCGAAGCCCTCTGCGCTGAAGTCCGTCGGGAGGGCGCGACGGCTCGCTCGGTCCAGGACCGTCAGGCAGCGGTTCGTGACGATTCGGTACAGCCAGGCGCGGACCGTCCCGCGGTCCTCGTAGGAGCTCAGGGATTGCCAGGCGCGGGTGAGAGAGTCCTGGACGATGTCCTCGGCGTCGTCGGGCGAGCCGAGCATCCGGTAGGCATGAAGGCAGAGCTCCCCACGGTACGGTCCGATCAGCGCGCCGAACGCCTGGCCGTCCCCTGCACGGGCACGGATGAGCAGTTCGGTGGGGTCCGCCTCGGCGTCGTTCGCCGCCATGGCTTCAGTGTAGACGCACGGAAGTAGACGTCCGGCGGCGCTGAGGAGTTAGTACGCTTCGTTGGCTCCGTGCCGGGCCTGCTCGGGAGTGAATCCTTCGAACTCAAGCTGGCTGATCAGCCCGTCCAGGGAGAACGACGAGTACTCAAGGTAGCTTTCAGCGGACTTGACCGCCTGCTCGTTCCAGTCTGGATCCACCTCGGAGACGGCGTATTCGGCGGCTTCCCTGCTGTAGCCCTCGAATTCGAGTTGGTCGATGAGGCCTTCGCGAGAGAATCCGCTGAAGCTCAGGTAGGAGCGTGCCGAGGAGACGGCGTTGCGTTGACCAGAGGTTTCATCGCCTTCGGTCCCGCTGGCTGCCTCGGTTTCCTCAGCCTCAGGTTCATCGCTGGCTGCATCGTCAGAATCCGTGCCGGAGTTTTCGGTGTCTTCGGGTTCCGCTGTGACGGTTTCCGTCGCTGTGGCGGTGGGTTCAGCGGTTTCGGTCACCGTCGCGGTGGCGCTCGGGGTCGCCGTTTCGGTGACCTTCTCTGTGGCCGTCGCTGTGGGTGAGGCCGTCTCGGTGACGGTTTCAGTAGCGGTGGGAGCTGATGACGCT
>DXGD01000145.1 GCA_019114115.1 Candidatus Nesterenkonia stercoripullorum | reverse complement strand
CGACACACGGCTTTCCGGTAGAAGGGGGTCCGCCGAGTAGCATACCCAGGGTGAGCAGCGCGCCGAACCGATCCACCAGGCAGAGTCCCGCCCCGGGGCACCTCGATGTGCATGCCCTGCACCGTCGGCTGGGAGCCGAACCGTTCCACCTCGGGTGGCGTGGCTGGACTGTTCCCCTGCTCATCACAGTCTTCGCGGGGATCCTGCGGTTCAGCGGCATCTCGACCCCGCATCGGCTGGTATTCGACGAGACGTACTACGCCAAGGACGCCTACGCGCTGCTGCTCACCGGCTATGAACTGACTTGGCCTGACGGTGCAAACGAGGCGTGGGTCGAGGGTACGGCGACCCCAGGTGAGGACGGCGACTACGTCGTGCATCCTCCATTGGGGAAGTGGCTCATCGCCATCGGGATCCGGCTTTTCGGCATGGACACGGCCCTGGGCTGGAGATTCAGCGCCGCAGTGGCGGGAACGCTGGCGGTCCTGCTGATCGCGCTGATCGCCCAGCGCATGTTCCGTTCAGTCTTCCTCGGGGCGTTCGCGGGCATTCTCACAGCGATCGAAGGCCACCATCTGGTGATGAGCCGCCTGGCCCTGCTCGATATCTTCCTGATGCTCTTCGTGCTCGCCGCCTTCGGAGCGCTGCTTGCCGACCGGTATGGCGGACGACGGCGCCTGGCTGACCTGACCGCGGCCTCCGGTGGCACAGCGCCGAAGAACGCCGCCGCTTCAGGCCGCGCGACCGAGGGCCCATGGCTGCTGTTCAGGCCGTGGCGTCTGCTGGCTGCGGTACTGCTGGGCTGCGCCGTCGCAGTGAAGCTCTCGGCGCTGGCGTTCATCGCCGTGTTCGGGATCATGGTCGTGCTGTGGGACCTTCAGGCCCGCCGAGCCCTGGGGGAGCGGCACTGGATCAGAACGGGCCTGATCCGGGATGCCATACCAGCTGTGCTCACTGTCCTGCCCGTGGCGTTGCTCACGTATATTCTCAGCTGGAGCGGATGGCTGTTCTCCACGGGGGGCTGGGGCCGGTTGTGGCACCTCGATCATCCGGCGGTGGGGCTGAACCAGATCGTCCCGGGTCCTCTGCGCTCGCTGTGGCACTACCATGTCTCGGCCACAGAATTCCACGAAGGGCTGGATTCCGAGCACGAGTATGCCTCGACCCCGTGGACGTGGCTGTTCATGGGACGTCCGGTGTCGATGCACTACCAGTCCGCGGAGCTCGGCGAGGAGATCACAGGTGTTCCCGGGCAGCGCTGCGAGTTCTCCCAGTGCTCCTCCGCGGTGCTGGACCTGGCGAATCCCGTCATCTGGTGGGCTGGGCTGATCGCCGTCGTGCTGGTCGTGGGGCTGTGGCTGGGGCGGCGTGACTGGCGGTACGGCGCGATCCTCTCCGGCTATGTCGCCGGCTATCTGGTCTGGCTGCTGTTCCCGGATCGCACGATGTTCTTCTTCTACACCATCGCCTTCCACCCCTTCCTGATCCTGGCCATTGTGGCGACCGCTGCCGTGATCCTGCGCAGAGGCAGCACTGAGCGGGCACGACGGCGCAATACCGTCATCCTGCTGATGTTCGTTCTGATCTGCGTGGCGGCTTCGATATTCTTCTGGCCGATATGGACCGCGGAGGTCATTCCTCAGGACGCCTGGCGAACCAGAATCTGGATAGATTCCTGGCTCTGAGGTGGCTTCTGTCCCGGACCCCACCGGTTCCGTGCAGTCATTCTTTACCGGATATCCATCTGATAAGCACCGAGGAGTTTTGTCACGGTAGAATGGTGTTGTGCCGTCCACTGAGGATTCTTCCGCTCCCGGCGCCGTCACCGAGCGCCGCGCCGCTGAACGCGGTGGGAGGAGCGGTGAGGCCTCTGCCTGCCAGCTCGTACGGCTGGAGAAACACGTCAACGTCACTGACGCCGTTCTGACCCTGCTCCAGAGATCTCCTCATCAGCGTGTTTACGCAGTCCGCAATGGCTCTGGCGGCTGGATCGATGTGACCATCTCTGCCTTCGTCGACCAGGTGCGCCGGGTCGCGCGAGGCCTGATGGGCCTGGGAGTGAAGCCCGGGGAGCGGGTCGCTGTCATGGCGCAGACGGGGTATCCCTGGGCGGTCGTGGACCAGGCCGTGTGGTTCGCCGGCGGCGTGTCGGTGCCGATCTACGAGACGAGCTCAGTGCAGCAGGCTGTCCATGTGCTGCGGGATTCGGGAGCCACGCTCGCGCTGGCCGGCAGCGAGAAGATCGTAGGGAAGCTGCGCATGGCCGCTGCGCGCAGCGGCGATATACCAGTGTTCCGGATGGGATCCAGCGCGGACCTGGACGTACTGGCTGAATCCGGTGGCGAGATCTCAGGCGATGAGCTGGAGCAGGCGCGCCGTGCGGCCCAGCTCGATGAGCTTGCCACGATCGTGTACACGGCGGGCACCTGCGGTCCGCCCAAGGGCGTGCGCATCACGCACGGCAATCTCGCTGAGGGCGCGGCGAATGCCCTGGGACTCACCACTGACATTCTGGGCGGCGACGAGTCGCGTACGGTGATCTTTCTCCCGCTCGCGCACGTGCTGGGGCGCATGGCACAGGTCATGTGTCTGCACAAGGGAGTGCAGGTGGCCCATTCGCCCTCGGTGCGGACCCTGCAGGAGGACCTCAGATCTTTCAGGCCCACCTGGATCGTCGGGGTGCCGCGTGTATTCGAGAAGGTATACCACGAGGCAGAGGTGGCTGCCAGGAGCCAAGGGCGGGGCCGGCTCTTCGAAGCAGCACGCACCACGGCCATTCAGTACTCGGAGATGATGCAGGCCCAGACCGACGACGTGGGGCCGGGACCCACACTGGGGCTGCGCATGCGTCACAGGATGTTCCAACGCCTTGTCTATCCCGCCCTGCACGAACGTTTCGGCGGAAGCATGCGCTACATGATCTCCGGTGCCAGTCCGCTCAGTACGGAGATCGCCCATTTCTTCAACGGCGTGGGACTTCCCATCCAGGAGGGGTATGGGCTGACCGAGACGACGGCCCCGATCACGCTCAATGCGCCCGGCGCCACCCGGATCGGCACCGTAGGACGCCCCGTGCCCGGTGCGACGGTGCGCATCGCCGAGGACGGGGAGATCCTCTTAGCGGGACCGTCCCTTTTCGACGGTTATCGCGGAGCCGCAGAACCCTTCGACGCAGAGTCCTTCGACGAGGAGGGTTTCTTCAGGACCGGCGATATCGGGCTCCTGGACACGGACGGATACCTGCGGGTGCTCGGAAGGAAGAATGAGGTCATTGTCACCTCCCAGGGCGTCACTGTCTGGCCGATGCCACTCGAGGAACAGGTGCGGATGAACCCGCTGGTGGCTCAGTGCATCGTGGTCGGCCATGCGCGACCGTTCACGGGCGCACTGCTGACATTGGATGCCGACGTCGTCGCCGACTGGAGCAGCAGCCGTGGACTGGGCGTCATGTCGTTAGTTGACGCAGCAAAGCACCAGGACTTGCGGGAGGAGATCCGCGCCGCGATCGACCGCGCCAATACCAGCGTCTCGCCGGCGCAGGCGATTCGTGATTTCACCGTGCTCGACATCGAGTTCGGCGGGTACTCCGGCTATATGACTCCGTCGATGAAGCTGCGCCGGCAGCTCGTGGTCTCTGATTTCGAGGAGATCATCGCGGACATGTACTCGCACTGAGCGCGAGATGACGACGTCGCGACGCTGACAGCAGGCGCCTCAGAGACCGGCCTCAGCTCAATTGCGCAGCGCGCCACACGCTCCTGAGCTGCGCGGCGTGCAGAACTCGCTAGAGTTGTAGGGTGATTCAGCGCAACGAGCATGTCAGCGGCAGCACAGCAGAAGCCCCCGCGTCGGCGGTCACGGCCGGGGAGGTTCCCGCGCCCTACCTGCCGGAGGAGTCAGCACAGCAGGCCAACGGCAGCTCAGGTGCGGAAGGTCAGGGGCCGTCGCGGGCTGTGACGGAGGAACGATCCGGACGACGTCGTCGCCTGGAATACCCGCCTGCGCCGGAGCCGCTGCCTGTTCCGGTCTTCGACAACCATGCCCACCTGGATTTTCGTGACGGCAGGATCAGCGTCAGCGTGGCGGAGGCTCTCGACACTGCTGGAGCGCTCGGGGTGACCGGCGCGATCTGCGTGGGATACAACGTGGAGTCCTCTGCCTTCGCAGTCGACGCGGCTCAGGCGGACTCCCGTCTGAAAGCAGCCGTGGCGATCCATCCCAATGACGCCCCGGAGCTCGTCGCGGCGGGGGCATTCGACAGTGCCTTCGCGCGGATCGAACAGCTCTCCACTGAAGAGCAGGTCGTGGCGGTGGGCGAGACTGGTCTGGACTACTTCCGTACCGGTGAGGACGGCGTCGACGCGCAGAAGCGGAGTTTCGCGGCACATATCGAGCTCGCCGTCGAGCGCGACCTTGCCATGCAGATCCACGACCGTGACGCCCACGACGACGTCGTCGCCGTCCTTCGCGATGCGGCCGAGCTGCCGCGCTCCGTCGTCTTCCACTGCTTCTCCGGGGACGCTGAGCTCGCCCGGATCTGCAACGAGAACGGCTGGTACATGTCCTTCGCCGGCACGGTGACCTTTGCCAACGCTTCAGGTCTGCGGGAGGCGCTTGCAGTCGCCGATCCGCAGCTTCTCCTGGTGGAGACCGATACTCCGTTCCTGACTCCGCACCCCTACCGGGGCCAGCCCAATGCGCCCTATATGATCCCTCAGACGATGCGGCGCATGGCTGAGGTGCGCGGAGCCCGCCTCGAACAGCTGTGCCAGCAGATCATGCTCAACACCACGCAGGCCTATGGAACGTGGACGTGATGAGCGAAGAGACATCAGCCGAGGCGACCAGCCGGCCAGCAGCTCCTCAGGGCGACGACACCGGGAACTCAGCCGCGCTGCTATCGGTCGCGCATATTCGTGAGCTCGCCGAGGGGCTCGGCATCCGGCCGACCAAGCAGTGGGGGCAGAACTTCGTGATCGACCCCAATACGATTCGCCGGATCGTAGGCCTGGCCGAGCTTGACGGCACTGAGCACGTGCTTGAGGTCGGTCCGGGGCTCGGGTCCTTGACCTTGGGCCTGCTCGATGAAGCGGCGCAGGTCAGCGCGGTGGAGATCGATCCGGCTCTGGCGAGGCAGCTTCCGGAGACGGTCCAGGTGATGCGCCCGGAGGCCGGTGGCAGGTTGACTGTCCTGCACCGGGACGCCCTGCGGTTGGCAGAAGCGGACCTCGGTGAGCCGGAGGTGCTGGTGGCGAACCTGCCGTATAACGTCGCAGTCCCGGTGGTGCTTCACCTGCTGCAGACTCTGCCTTCACTGCGTAAAGGCCTGGTGATGGTGCAGGAGGAAGTCGCTGATCGGCTGGCAGCCGAACCTGGTTCCAAGATCTACGGCGTGCCCTCGGTCAAAGCGGCCTGGGACACTCACACGCGTAAAGTCGGCGTGGTGGGGAAGAAGGTCTTCTGGCCGGAGCCGCGGATCTCCTCGGGTCTCGTCCGCTTCGACCGGCGGCCGCCGGCATCGGCGGAGGTCAGCCGTGAGGCAGTCTTCGCTGTGATCGATGCCGCCTTCGCTCAGCGACGGAAGACGCTGCGGGCCGCGCTGAGCACGCTGGCAGGCTCACCGGCCCTGGCCGAGACGGCATTGCGTTCCGCCGGGGTGGACCCGGCGGCGCGCGGAGAGACTCTAGGGATCGCGCAGTACACGGCTATCGCAGCAGCGCTCCCTGAGCGTGTCATAGGCGGCTTGTAGGGTTCAAAGATGCGAGACAGTGAATTCTTCGGTCATGTCACGGCGGCGGCGCCGGGCAAGGTGAACCTGAGCCTGCGGGTGGGGCCCCTCCGCCCTGACGGGTATCACGATGTTGCCACCCTGTACTTCGCGGTGTCCTTATACGAGGAGGTCACCGCATCGGCCCGAGCGGATGATCGGATCACCATCGCGCTCTCAGAGCGCTCGGCCTTCACCGAGACCTTTGAGAGCGACGCCGCCGGCGGGCTCGTCGGTACTGCCATCCCGTTGGATGAGAACAACCTGGCGTATCGGGCTGCGGCGCTGCTTCGCACTCGTCTGGACGTAGACTACGGCGTCGATCTCACGATCACCAAGAACGTCCCAGTGGCCGGCGGCATGGGTGGCGGCTCAGCCGATGCGGCCGCCGCGCTGGTCGCCTGCTCTGCGTTGTGGGATGCCGGTCTGACCAGGGAGCAGCTTGCTGAGATCGCCGGGGAGCTCGGAGCGGACGTGCCCTTTCCGATCCTGGGCGGCGCAGCAGCCGGCCACGGGGTGGGGGACCAGCTCACTCCGCTGCTGACACGGGGGGAGCTGCACCTGGTGATCATTCCTGCCGCCACAGGGCTGTCCACGCCCGGGGTCTACGGGGCGCTCGATGACATGCGCCTCGAGGCCGGTATCGCTGCCGAGGATCCTGAGCTGGACGCTGACCTCGTCCGGGCCGTCTGCTCGGCTGACGCGGAGATGGTGGCCACGCTCATGGCCAATGATCTTCAGGCGCCGGCGATATCTCGTGTGCCGTCGTTGGACGAGATGATGGACATCGGCCTCCATGAGGGTGCGTTGCAGGGGATCGTCTCAGGCTCAGGGCCCACGGTGATGCTGCTCGCCCGGGATGGTGCATCCGCCGCTGAGCTGGCGACCCGATTGCAGGAACGCACCGACGTGTGGGCCATCCCGGTGAGCGGTCCCGCCCATGGCGCCCGGATTCTCACGGCCCGGCCCTCCTGAGGTGGCCAAGGCCGTCGAATCGCCGCGTGGTCGATGAATTCATTACCCTGTATGAGTGGCACATCTACTAGGCGCTGAGTCCCTTCATCTCGAGTACCCCACCCGCACTGTTTTCGAGTCCGTGACGCTTGGGGTGGACGAAGGCGACCGCATCGGCATCGTCGGACGCAACGGTGACGGCAAGTCCAGCCTGCTCAGCATGCTGGCGGGCCGGACCGAACCGGATGCTGGCCGCGTGACGCGGCGCAACGGGGTGCGTTTCGGCGTGCTCGACCAGTCAGACGATCTCCGTGACGCGGACACTGTCGGGTACTCCATAGTGGGCGACGCCGCTGAGCACGAATGGGCATCAGATCCGAAGATTCGCGATGTCATCGCGGGTCTCGCCGTCGATATC
>DXGD01000144.1 GCA_019114115.1 Candidatus Nesterenkonia stercoripullorum | reverse complement strand
CCGGCGGTCCAGGCACCCTCGGTGATCCGGCCGTTCTCGTCGAGGATCTGCAGCGTCGCCGAGGCCGTGATGCGCCCGCGCTCATCGATGGGGAACCCGGTGCTCTTGGCCACGGCGTTCGCCGCCACGCCGGCCGTCCACACGAGGGTGTCGGACTCGAAGCGATCGGCCTCTGACTTATCGGCCATGTTGATCAGCTGGAGATCGCCGTCGGTGGCCGAGCCCAGCGAGGTGTTCAGCAGAACCTCGACGCCACGGCCGCGCAGATGCTCGACGACGCCGACGGCCTGATCCTCACCGACTTCCGGCATGATCCGGCCCATCGCCTCCACCAGGACGACCCTGGCATCGGACTGGCTGAGCCGCGGGTTGGCGTCGATGGCAGCGCGAACGAGATCCTCGATCTCAGCCACGCACTCGATTCCGGCGAACCCTCCGCCGACCACAGTGAAGGCCAGGGCACGAGCCCGAGCCTTCGGGTCGGTCATCGTGGATGCGGCCTCGATGCGGTCCAGGATGTGGTTGCGCAGCGTCAGCGCCTCTTCGATGGTCTTCAGACCGATGCCCTGCTCGGCAAGTCCCTCGATGGGGAAGGTCCGGGTGGTCGCGCCAGCGGAGACGACGATGTCCTGGTACGGCAGATCCACTGTGTCTCCGCCGTCGAGCTCCACCTTGGCCTTGCGGGCACCGTGGTCCACGCTGGTGACTTTGCCGGTAATGACCTCAGTGTCCTTGAGGTGCTTGCGGTGGGAGACGATAGCGTGGCGGGCTTCGATATGCCCTCCGATGACCTCGGGGAGGAAGGGCTGGTATGTCATGTACGGGAGCGGATCCACTACCGTGACGATGCCTCCCTGCGCCTTGACCTTCTTCTGAAGCTGCTGGGCGAGAGTGAGGCCGACGTAGCCGCCACCGACGACCAGCACACGGGGTTTGTCTGAGAGCTTTTGCGAAAGTGCCATGCGTTCCATCGTACTGGACTTCGCGAGGACTCAGTGCCCACGGTTCAGCACCGAGGGCCCTCCGCCCACGGCTCGCTGCCGAGGGCGCCGAGGGCTCAGTGCCGGGGACCCGAGCCTTTGCCGTACACCCGACTCAGATGCAGGGCGCCGAATACCAGCACACCCACAATGAGCAGCGCGCCGACTCCGATAGCGGTCGGACCCGCCCAGCTCTGCGCCGCCGTCAACTCGCTGGCTTGGGGCCGCTCGCGCGGTTCGCCGTCCGGATCGGTCACGATGCCGGAGTCCTCGGGGATCTCCTCGCTCTGCTCAGGCTCCGCATCGGCACGGCGGTGCACGCGCACCCATTCCTCAAGAGTGGGGTAGTCCGCCTCGTCGAATTCCGGAACGTCTCCGGAGACGGCCTCATCCACGTTGAGCACGCCGTGGCCGTACTCAGGGTCCGTCTCGTCAGAGCCCTCGGACTCGGCGGTGCTGAGCAAGCGGTGCTTGACCTCCACGGCCGAGAGCTCCGGGTGAGCGGACCACACCAGCGCCGCAGCGCCGGCGACGATCGGCGCGGCACCCGAGGTCCCTTCCCACTGCGCGAAGGCGTCGTTGGGCACTGCGCCCACGAGCGGCTCAGAGGCTGCGGCGATGTCGACGGCGATGCCCTGGCTCGAGGCGTCGTCGCTGATATTGCGGGCCTCATCGACGCCGGCCACGGTGAGGACGCCCGGGATGGTCGCTGGAGCGCCGACGGAGAAATGTCCGGCTGCGCGGTTCCCCGCCGCCGCAACGACCAGCACGTCGTTGTCCTCCGCATATTGAAAGGCCTCGTCCCATTCCGTCGGCCAGCTCTGCTTGCCGGAGCCGAGCGACATGTTGATGATGTCGGCGTCGTTGTCCACTGCCCAGCGCACCGCTTCAGCGATCTGATCGTCAGCGTCGGGGCCGTCGGGGTTCGGTTCCTCGAGCATGAGCGAGATAGACAGCAGATCAGCTTCCGGGGCGACGCCCATGAGGCCGGAGCCACGCTCATCGCTCTCGGTGTCAGAAGGACCCTCAGTGCTCGAATCATCACCGGGGAGAGTGTCGAGGTCGTTGGAGGACGGCTCCTGGCCTCGACCGGCCAGCAGCGAGGCCACCATCGTCCCGTGCTCCGAGGACATCTGGTCCACCGGGCTGCCGTCGTCGTCGCCGGCGCCCGAGACATCTGTTCCGCCACTGACTGCCCCCTCCAGAGACGGGTGGGAGCTGTCGATGCCGGTGTCGATCACCGCCACGGTGACGTCCTCGCCCTGGGTTTCGTCCCAGGCGTCGGTCACACCATAGTCTTCGAGCCAGAACTCCGCCTGCCGCCAGGCATCCGCCTGCGCCGCAGGTGCCGTCAGCGTCCCGGTGAGAGTCAGCAGCAGCCCCAGGGCCACGCAACGACCAGCACGACGACGCCTTCGGGCCCCTGCTGCGCTGCGCGGGCGCAGGGCAGCAGGGGCAAGGGCCGCTGGAGCAACGGGCGCAGAGCGGCGGGCAGGGTCAGGGAAGGGTGCGGAGTTAACCAAGGATGAGCCTTCGTCGTGTGAGAGCAGCTGGTGAGGCTGCCGGTGCAGGGTGTCGGCGGAGTCTTCCAGGTATTGGTACTGAGTATTGGTCTGGAGTATTTGTACGGGACGGGTTTCCCGTATGAAACGTTCAGTATGCGGTTATCGGTACAGCCCTATGAGGATGGACTGACCAGGGCGGTTCTGCCACGGTGACCTAAGACTAACTGCTCCTCTGGTCTGCCGCCACAGACAGCGCGATCCCGTCGAGAATGTCGTGCTCCGAGGCCACCGCAGTCGTGACCCGCCCCTCGGTGATCTTATTCATGTAGTCCAGGATCGTGCCCCAGATCAAGGCACCGGCACCGATGACGTCGACCCTCCCTGGGTGCATGAACGGCATCGCCGCGCGCTGCTCGCGCGTGGCGTAGACCAGCTCGTCCACAGACTGCTGGATCCGGTCCAGGCTCAGCTCGGCACCGTGGATGAGGTCCGGGTCATAGTCCTCCAGCTGCAGAGCATGGGCTGCGATGGTGGTGACGGTCCCGGCCACGCCGATGACGACGTCGGTCTCCTTCAGCGGCATCACTTCGGCGACGTTCTCCAGGAAGCTCAGCGTCTCGAAGGTCGCCATCGACGTCGCGGTGTCCTCGGGCGGGTCCTGGCTCATGTGCCGCTCCGTGAATCGGACGCAGCCCATATCCGTCGAGATCGCGTGCTCCATGCCCGCTGATGTGCCCATGACGAACTCGGTGGAACCACCGCCCAGGTCGACGACGAGCACGTTGCGCCCCGGCACCCAGTCCAGAACTGAGGAGGCCCCGGCGAAGGACAGCCCGGCCTCCTCGCTCCCCCGGATCACTTCGGGCTCGACGCCGAGGCGCTCTTTGACGCCGCGGACGAATTCATCACGATTGGCCACATCCCTGGAAGCCGAGGTCGCGACGAATCGCACAGCCTCCGCGCGGTGCTTGCGGATCAGTGCTGCATAGGTGTCGACGGCTGCGAACGTGCGCTCGAGAGCGGCGGCAGAGAATTCGCCGGTCTCGTCCACTCCCTCACCGAGCCGGACGACGGTCATCTGCCGGACCACGTCATGGAGCAGTGAGGACTGAGCAGGGTCCGCCGAGGAGGCATCGGCTGAGGACGCACCCGTCGATGCCGTCTGCGCCGGAGACGAGCCGGCCGCTGCGGAATCCGGTCCGGGAGCCGCGGGCTCCGCGGGCGTGGCCTCAGACTCGGACGGTATCTCGACGTCGGCGATCAGCAGTCGGATCGAGTTGGTTCCGCAATCGATGGCGGCTACTCTCACGGGGTCTCCTCGGGATGAGTCGGTGCTTCTGCGGATTCGGCGGCATAGCCCTGATTCCTGCGCCTGACGTGGCGACTCAGGTCCTGATCCGGGACCTGCGCGTCATGGTCCCAGGACCTCGCGCAGACGCAGCGCAGGGTGGAGAACTCGGTCGCGATGAGCTCCACCACCTCGTCGCCCAGCGGATTGGCTCCCGGCCCGGCAGCCAGCGAGTGACCAGCCAGCACATGAAGGCATTTCACCCGCTGGGGCATCCCACCGGCTGAGATCCCCTCGATCTCCCAGACCGGGTCGAGTCCCGCGCGCTGGCGCACGTCATCGCGTCGCGCCAGGTAGTCCTCGTGAGCCGCGCGGTAGCGGGCGGCGAGCTTGTCGTCATCGCCCAGGCGGTCATTCATCTGCGCCATCACGCCCGCAGCTTCCAGCCGGGAGACGGCGGCGGTGGCTGCAGGATGGGTCAGGTAGAACGTGGTGGGAAAGGGGATGCCATTGCTCAGCCGGGGCGCCGTCGTCGCGACGACAGGGTTGCCGCAGACGCACCGCGCTGGAATATCGACGACGTCCCGGACAGGGCGCCGCAGTTGCAGGCTCAGCGTGACGAGGTCATCGGATGAGGGGCGCGTCGCGTTCACGGAAGCACAGCCTACTGCACCGGCTCTTCTGCCGCCGAGCGCAGCAGGGAGTCCCAGAGGGCTTCGGCCCACGGCAGGTCAGTGCGCACCTCAGTATCGGCCTGGTTCTCCGGGAGCTCCTCAGACTCTCCCGGCTCGCCCAGCACTTGGTATCGGCGCTCTCCCGGCATCACCAGGTTCACACGCTCGCGAGCCTGCTGGCGGACGAACTCCGGATCCTCCCAGCGGCCCAGCTCGGAGTACAGCTCATCCTGACGCTGCGTCTCCTCTGAGATCTGCGCCTGCAGCTCATTGAGCTCGGAGCGTTGCTGGAAGAAGCTGCGCACAGTGGGCACGAGGAAGGAGATGACGACGAGTGTCACGATCGTGAGCACGATGATCCGGCCGGAGAACGTCCGTTCCGGGACCATCGTCCCGGCGCTGACCGGCACCCGCCGCGGCTGTGAGCCCGGCTGCGGCTTGTCCGACCTGCGGGCCCGGCGTGCGGAGATGTCGGCAGGAGTGCGGATCTCACCGGAGAACTCCTCGCGCTCGGCAAGACGGCGTGCCTCGGCACTGCGCTTCTTCATACCGGGGGTCCTCAGGCGGGGCTTCCGCGTCTCCGAAGTATTCGCGCTGGGGTTCTCCGCGGAGCTGGCGCGCGCTGCCGAGGCCGAATCGTTGTGCTCATCCTGCGGTTCGTCCTGCGATCTCCGGTCAGCCACCGACCCACCTCCCTGATGTCATTTGTGTCCTTCATCCCAGTCCGTCACCTGGGTGCACATGTCACGGCGCCAGCCCATGTCACCGCGCCAGCCCATGTCATTGCGCCAGCCCACGGCCAGGAGGAACAGCGTCCCTCAAGGATAGTTCCCGCGCCCCAGCGCCCCGGCCTCTGACACGCGTATCCGCTCAGGATCCGTTGCTGTGCGCTGGATCCTGAGCGGATACGCTGTGCCTCATGCTCAGCTGGAGGCGGTGAAGCGCGGGAAGGCGCTCGCGCCGGCGTAGGCGGCGGCGTCGCCCAGCTCGTCTTCGATGCGCAGCAGCTGGTTGTACTTCGCCACGCGCTCTGACCGAGCGGGTGCACCGGTCTTGATCTGCCCGGAGTTGGTGGCCACCGCGATATCGGCGATCGTGGTGTCCTCGGTCTCACCGGAGCGGTGCGAGATCATCGTGGTGTATGTGCTGCGCTGGGCGAGTGAGACGGCGTCGAGCGTCTCGGTCAGCGAACCGATCTGGTTGACTTTGACCAGCAGCGAGTTCGCGGTGGCGGCCGAGATGCCCTTCTGCAGGCGGTCGGGGTTGGTCACGAACAGGTCATCGCCCACGAGCTGGACTTTGGCGCCGATCTGGTCGGTCAGCGTCTTCCAGCCCGACCAGTCGTCCTCGTCCAGCGGGTCTTCGATGGAAACCAGCGGGTACGCGTCGACGAGCTCGTTGTAGTAGGCGCTCATCTGCTCTGCCGAGCGCTTCTCGCCTTCGAAGGTGTACACGCCGTCCGAGAAGAACTCGCTGGC
>DXGD01000143.1 GCA_019114115.1 Candidatus Nesterenkonia stercoripullorum | reverse complement strand
GTCCACGGGGCAGTGGAGCCCGCGTGATATCGCGTCCTGGGACCGTGACCTACGGGCGGCCGTGCACGTCACCGAGGACGGTGGCGTAGGCGGCTATGTCGTCTTCGCGGCGGAGGACAGCGCCGAGGGACGTACTGTGCGGGTACGGGATCTGATCGCCGTGGACGCCTTGAGCACATCCGAGCTCTGGCGCTATCTCAGCGCACTCGACCTCGTCGAGCGCGTCGTGCAAGACCGCGCCCCGGTCGGCAATGCCGTCCGGCACGCCGCCACGAACCCGCGTGCCATCGCCACCACGGCGGTGGAGGATATGGTGTGGCTGCGTCTGCTCGATGTCTCAGCGTGCCTTCGGCACCGTCAGTGGAATGCCGACGGGCGCATCCGGCTGCGGATCAGCGACGGGTTGGGGATTTCGGATGGGCTCTATGAGGTGACTGTCAGCGGAGGCGCAGCGCAGGTCGAGCAGCTCGACCCGGAAGATCAAGGTGGCCGGCTCCCGCAGACGGAAGGCGGTCGAGCAGGGGCTCGCGCCGTGCCTTCGCTCGGGATGAGCGTGGAGACGCTGGGCTCGATCTACCTCGGTGATGTCTCCCTGCGGACGCTGCACGCCGTCGGCCGGATCGATGCGACGGATACCGACATCGCCGCTGCCTCGGCGGTGATGGACCTGCCGACTCCGCCGTACTGCGCGACGTTCTTCTGAGGATTCGGGAGTCCCGGCTGGTCAGGTTTGTGGTCGATTGCACCCTGAGTATAGAATGTTCCAGCGTGTCCTGCGCGCAGAGCGCTGTCCTCCGGGATCAGCGCAGTGTCTGCGAGCGGGAATCACATCGTTCCCGAATGTCTCGGATTCCTGACCAATGCATCGCCGGTGAGGTCCGAGATGCGGGAGCACCATCATCAGACCGACTTACAATCCATATCGGAGCCCCTACTACATGACCACCACTACCACTGCCCCACAGGTTGCCGTCAACGACATCGGAACTGCTGAGGAATTCCTCGCAGCCGTCGACGCGACGATGAAGTACTTCAATGACGGAGACCTGGTCGAGGGCACCATCGTCAAAGTGGACCGCGACGAGGTCCTGCTTGACATCGGGTACAAGACCGAAGGCGTCATCCCGTCCCGCGAACTGTCCATCAAGCACGACGTCGACCCGGACGAGGTCGTCACCGTCGGTGACGAGGTGGAGGCTCTGGTCCTCACCAAAGAGGACAAAGAAGGCCGGCTGATCCTGTCCAAGAAGCGCGCTCAGTACGAGCGCGCCTGGGGCGACATCGAGCGCGTCAAGGACGAGGACGGTGTCGTCTCCGGCACGGTCATCGAGGTCGTCAAGGGCGGCCTCATCCTCGACATCGGGCTGCGCGGCTTCCTCCCGGCTTCGCTGGTGGAGATGCGCCGTGTCCGTGATCTCGCGCCCTACATCGGCCAGGAGATCGAAGCCAAGATCATCGAGCTGGACAAGAACCGCAACAACGTGGTCCTCTCCCGCCGCGCATGGCTGGAACAGACCCAGTCCGAGGTTCGGTCCTCCTTCCTCAACAAGCTGGAGCGTGGTCAGGTGCGCACCGGCACCGTCTCCTCGATCGTCAACTTCGGTGCGTTCGTTGACCTCGGCGGCGTCGACGGCCTGGTGCACGTCTCGGAGCTGTCCTGGAAGCACATCGACCACCCGAACGAGGTCGTCGAGGTCGGCCAGGAAGTCACCGTCGAGGTGCTCGAGGTGGACATGGATCGCGAGCGCGTGTCGCTCTCGCTGAAGGCCACCCAGGAAGATCCATGGCAGACCTTCGCGCGGACGCACGCGCTCGGCCAGGTCGTGCCCGGCAAGGTCACCAAGCTGGTTCCCTTCGGTGCGTTCGTGCGCGTCGAGGACGGCATCGAGGGCCTCGTGCACATCTCCGAGCTGGCAGTGCGCCACGTGGACCTCGCCGAGCAGGTCGTCTCCGTCAACGATGAGCTCTTCGTCAAGGTCATCGACATCGACCTGGAGCGCCGCCGGATCAGCCTCTCGCTCAAGCAGGCCAACGAGGGCGTCGACCCCGAGGCCACCGAATTCGACCCGGCCATGTACGGCATGGACGCCGAGTACGACGACGAGGGCAACTACAAGTACCCCGAAGGCTTCGATCCCGAGACCAACGAGTGGATGGAAGGCTACGACGAGCAGCGCGCAACCTGGGAGGCGCAGTACGCCGCGGCCCAGGAGCGCTGGGAGGCGCACAAGAAGCAGGTTGCTGCAGCCCTCTCGGCCGATGCCGATGCTGCCGCTCAGTCCACTGTGGGTGGCGGCGGAGGAGGACAGAAGTCCGAGCCTGCACCGTCGAACTACTCCTCGGCTCAGCCGGCGACTCAGGATGCCGGTACGCTGGCCTCCGACGAGGCTCTCGCCGCTCTGCGGGAGAAGCTCACCGGAAGCCAGTGATGACTCGCGCCGCTTCTCGACGCCGCGCAGGTGACTGCCGGATGATCTGAGGGCGACGCGTGATGCCGCACGGTGAATGCCCCGTTCCACTTCGGTGGAGCTGGGCATTCTGCATATCTGAGGCAGATCATATTCCCCCGGCATCCTGCGCTGGGGCCATGAAAGGGACGTTCCATGTGTGCAGTATCGACATGGGTGCCAGTGACACGCGAGGACGGCGAGACCGTCGGGTATCTGGAGCCGCTGACCGAGGATTATGCGCGCGTGAGGCCGCGCTCCCTGCTGGGCCACCCCGTTGCCGAGTCTGCGGAGTTCATCGACGGTGAAGAGCTGCTCATCGAGCGGGGGATCGCTGAGCTGGCCGAGCGCTGGACGCTGCGCGATGCGCAGGGCGAGCAGACGGAGAACCTCACGATCGTCGAGCTGTCACAGCGTGGGATCGTCCTCATGGACTATATGGCGGCGAAAGCCCTCTACCAGGACAAGAAGACCGTCGTCGAGTGGCCAGACCTCGGGCAGAGGCTGCGCCTGGCCGGTCCGTCGCGCTGACGACGGCCCTGTGCTGCCAGCAGCAGCCCATCAGGCGACCGTGCTGCGGGTCACCGTGAACTTCGGGTTCCGGTCGAGTTGCACGGTCGGCCCGACCTGCCGTTCCAGGACGCGCCGGTACTGAAGATGGGAGTTCCAGACGCAGTACAGGTGGCCGCCGGGGGCCAGCACCCTGCCTGCCTCCGCGATCAGGCGATGGGCGACGCCGGCGTCTACGGCGTTGCCCTGGTGAAAGGGAGGGTTGAGCACGATCAGCTCTTCTGAGCCATCCGGCAGTCCGCGCAGGCCATCCTCGCGCAGCAGCTCCACGCGGCTGGTGAGCCCATTGGCTTCGGCGCTCTGCCCGGCTGAGGCGATCGCCGAGGCAGAATGGTCCGCGGCGAGGAATCGCTGCCGCGGATGCTCCAGCCCAAGGACGACGCTGACGGTGCCGTTGCCGCAGCCGAGATCCACCACGCGGCTGCTCCGCCCGACGATGGTGTGCTCTTCGGGAGCGTGCAGGGCCTGCAGCAGAAAGCGAGTGCCCGGATCCACTTTGGAGCCACCGTATACGGCTCCCTGGCTGACCAGGGTGAACGGCTTGGTCTGCGCTATGTCATGGATCGCGGTTCGGGGGTAGGGGCGCGGACGTCCTCGCTGCGGCCCCCGAGCAGTCAGCACGCGCGCTTTGGAACGCCCTCGCCCGGGGATGACGTGTGCGAAGTGCTCTGCCAGAACATCGTTCATGGCATGAGTCATGTGCTTGTCCCGGCCGCCAGCCAGCAGAACCACGTCGTCGTGGGCGTTCTCTGCGATGAGCCACGCCCAGCCCCGGAGCGTGTCGAGGGATCGGGGCAGAGGCAGCAGGACCGTGCGTGCCCCTGCGAGCAGCGCAGCGTCTATGGGTCGTGCCGCCGGTGGGTGAAGACCGTATGCCGCGGCGTTGGCGCGCAGCGCGTATTCGCCGACGATGCTGTCCTGACCTAGTGCTGCGGGCAGCTTCGTCGTGTCCGGAACGCTCCGATGGTGGTCGTGGCCGTAGTCGTGGTCGTGGTCCTCGCCGACGTCGTCTTCTTCGCTGGCGCTGCGCCTTGCCTGGAGAAGGGGGAGGGTCAGCGCGCCCCATCGATCATCGAGTACGACGGTATCGTGCCGGGGATGGTGATAGTGGCTCCACCAGGCCTCTGCGGTGTCGAGCAGGAGGACGTCGGCGGCGTCGTACGCCTGGCCTGCAGGCTGTCGTCGTCCGGAGTCCCCCTCAGCTTCCGCGGTGCGGGGCCATTGGCTCAGTGAGTGAAAATCGAATCTCTCAGTGAGGGCAGAACGAGGGACCTCAGGGGTCCCGCGGACGGGTGCGCCGTCGTCGGAGGATGGTGTGCACATCAGTACGAGTCTACTGCGGTTCATCCCGCACGGTGAGGTCGCGGCCTGGTTCTGCGCATATCTCACCCTCCCCGCCACGGGGCGACACGCGGATCGTTATAGGACTGGAACGTCCCGGGACGTTCACGGTCATAGCGCCCAAGCGCCGGGTGCGCACTCTACGGAGGCCGGTGTGCTGGTGCAATACTGCGTGCGCCGAGGTCGTGTTTTCTTTACCGTGGATGAACATGTGCGCAGATCAGTGCAGACCAGCGGGAACTCACGAAAGGCCCCTCCATGCTCCAGCGCTTCCATGACCTGTTGAGGCTCCGTACGAGCCCGGTGGTCTTCTTCATATCCGCCGGGATCGTTCTCGGCTTCACCGTCCTGACGCTCTCATTCCAAGAGGGCGTGGGTGCTTTCTTCGGGTCCGCTTCGGAATGGATCTACGCGAATCTCGGCTGGTTCTATATTTCCGGGCTGACGATTTTCCTGTTGTTCCTCATCTTCGTGGCCTGCAGCAGGTTCGGCCCGATGAAGCTCGGTGCGGACAACGAGAAGCCCGAGCATTCGACTGTGGCCTGGTTCGGCATGCTCTTCGCTGCCGGCATCGGCACTATTCTGATGTTCTGGGCAGTGGCCGAGCCGGTCAACCACTTTGCCAATCCGCCACGAGAAGGGGTCGAGGCGGAGAGCCATGAGGCCGCAGCAGAAGCCATGGGCTTCACGCTGTACCACTTCGGTCTGCACACCTGGACGATCTTCGCGCTGCCGGCGCTGGGCTTCGCCTACTTCATCTACAAGCGGAACCTTCCACCCCGGGTGTCTTCGATCTTCCAGCCTCTGATCGGGGACAAAATCCACGGACCCATCGGCCGCGCCATCGATGTGCTGGCGATCGTGGGGACCGTCTTCGGCGTCGCCGTTTCTATTGGGCTGGGAACTCTGCAGATCAATTCGGGTCTGCTGAGGCTGTTCGGCATACCGGAGACGGCGCTCTCGCAGATCGCCATCATCGTTGTCGTGACCGTGGTCGCTATGATTTCCGCGATCCTGGGCGTGAACAAAGGCATCAAACGTCTCTCGAACATCAATATCTGGGCCGCTATCGCCTTATTGGTGTTCATTCTGGCCACCGGCCCCACGGTCTACATGCTCAAAGGGACCGCTGAGTGGGCCGGCGTCTACGCCTCGATGCTGCCCGAGCTGGCGCTGTGGAACGACACGCTGGCTGACACCGGCTGGCAGAGCGGCTGGACCATCTTCTACTGGGCCTGGACGATCACGTGGTCACCGTTCGTGGGCATCTTCATTGCGCGGATCTCGCGTGGCCGCACGGTGCGGCAGTTCGTTGCTGGGGTCCTCGGACTTCCGACGTTGTTCACGATCATCTGGTTCGGTGTCTGGGGAACCGGCGTCTTCGATATCGAGCTGCGCGGAGAGGGCGGGCTCATCGACACTGTCGTAGGTGAGGAGGACATCCCGGGCGCGATGTTCGAGTTCCTGGGCCACTTCCCGCTTGTCTCGGTGACCTC
>DXGD01000142.1 GCA_019114115.1 Candidatus Nesterenkonia stercoripullorum | reverse complement strand
TCGGAGAGTATCCCGAAGAAGACGATGGCGAAGATGAACATCACCACGACGCTCATCACGCTGTCGAGTCCGGACGAGAAGAATTCCTGGAGATCTTCCAGGCCGAAACCGGCAGAGAACGCACCGACGATCGGGATCAGCACCATTGCCACCACCGGCGAGACCCGGCCCCAGATGAGCAGGCCGACCGTGACGACGATAATGCCCAAACCGACAGTTGTCAGCAGGGTCGAGGGTTCAGTCATGAGGTACCTTCCACAATCGCATTTCACCGCAGGGAGACGGCAATACGCGATCGCCCTCGAACGGTTCCACGTGATACTACATGATGTGGAACACGCCCCATTACACGAACGGCGTTGAAGATAAAGCGCAATAGCAATGTGACATGCAACATATAGATGACATTCATCACAAGCCACACCATCAAATACGACTACGGTAATGTGCCGACAGTGCACTCCGGAGCACCCGGCACCGGCGCTCCTCTCCGCGCCGCGGACCCGGTAGACTAGTCCGGCAAGCTCGCGGAGCGTCTGCGCCGATGCGGCCAGACGTGAGACGGCAATTCGCACGGTCTCACGCGGGCACATCACCCGCACTCACGCACAGGAGACTGTATGCCGCGCATCGTCGTCGAGGTCATGCCCAAACCGGAGATCCTCGATCCGCAGGGCAAAGCCATCGCTTCGGCACTGCCTCACCTGGGGTTCACGGAATTCACGTCGGTTCGGCAGGGCAAGCGCTTCGAGCTGAGCGTCGACGGCCAGATCACTGAGGAGCTGCTGACCCAGGCGCGCAACGCCGCCGTCGAGATGCTCTCCAACCCGGTCATCGAGAACGTCGTCAACGTCCACGCTGAGGACGACGAAGACCCGCAGGCCCCTACTGGGGGTGCCTCCTGATGAGCCCTTCCCCTGAATCGCACCTTTCGGGTGCCCGCGTCGGCGTGGTGACCTTTCCCGGCACGCTCGACGATCGCGACGCCGCTCGCGCAGTACGTGTGGCCGGGGGCGAGCCTGTGGCCCTGTGGCATGCCGATGACGAGCTGGGGCAGGTCGACGCCGTCGTCGTTCCTGGCGGATTCTCCTACGGGGACTATCTGCGCGCCGGAGCGATCTCGCGCTTCGCGCCCATGATGTCCCGGATCGCCGCCTCCTCGCAGGCCACCTCCGGTACGCCGCTTCCGGTGCTGGGGATCTGCAATGGATTCCAGATCCTCACCGAGGCACATCTGCTGCCCGGCGCCATGATCAAGAACGACCACCTGAAGTTCCGCTGCCAGGATCAGGTGCTGCGCGTAGAGCGCACCGATACGGCGTGGACCTCCCAGTTCACGCCCGATGAGCTGATCACCGTGCCGCTGAAGAACCAGGACGGCCAGTATGTGGCCACCGAGGAGACGCTGAGCGCCCTCGAGGCGGAGGGCCGCGTCGTCTTCCGCTATGTCGGCGAGAATCCCAACGGCTCGCGGCATGATATCGCCGGCGTCTCCAACGAACGCGGCAATATCGTGGGCCTGATGCCCCATCCGGAGCACGCCGTAGAAGCCGGCTACGGACCCGACGACGCCACCGGAATGCGCAGCGGCACCGACGGGCTGACCCTGTTCACCTCAGTCATCTCGTCGCTGGCGAGCCAGCCCACCGGGACCCTCGCAGGAGGCACAGCATGAGCACCACGCAGTTCGCCATCGACACGGTCGAGAACGCCCAGCAGAGTCCGCACGTCGATCTGCCCTGGGCCGAGCTGGGCCTGAAGTCCGAGGAGTACGACCGCATCGTCGAGATCCTGGGGCGCCGCCCCACAGCTGCTGAGCTGGCCATGTACTCTGTCATGTGGTCGGAGCACTGCTCGTACAAGTCCTCCAAGGTCCACCTGCGCCAGTTCGGCGAGAAGGTCACTGAGGAGATGACGAAGGACCTCATGGTCGGCATCGGTGAGAACGCCGGGGTCACCAATCTCGGCGACGGCTGGGCCGTCACGTTCAAGATCGAGTCCCACAACCACCCCTCCTATGTGGAGCCCTACCAGGGCGCGGCCACGGGGATCGGCGGCATCGTGCGCGACATCATCTCGATGGGCGCCCGGCCCGTCGCCGTGATGGACCCGCTGCGCTTCGGCGATATCGACCACCCGGACACCCGGCGTGTGCTCCCCGGAGTCGTCGCAGGCGTGGGCGGGTACGGGAACTCCCTGGGCCTGCCCAATATCGGCGGCGAAGTGGTCTTCGACTCGGTGTACCAGGACAATCCGCTGGTCAATGCCTTGGCAGTCGGCGTGATGCGCCATGAGGACATTCGGCTGGCCAATGCTTCGGGAGCCGGGAACCGCGTGGTGCTCTTCGGTGCGCGCACCGGCGGCGACGGCATCGGCGGCGCCTCCGTCCTGGCCTCCGAGTCCTTCGACGACACCAAGCCCTCCAAACGGCCGGCCGTCCAGGTCGGCGATCCCTTCTCGGAGAAGGTCCTCATCGAATGCTGCCTGGAGCTCTTCGGCAAGGAACTCGTCGAGGGCATCCAGGACCTGGGCGCGGCCGGCATCTCGTGTGCGACCTCGGAGCTCGCCTCCAACGGCGACGGCGGCATGCACGTCGAGCTGACCAGCGTGCTCCTGCGCGATGAGACGCTGACACCGGGCGAGATCCTGATGTCGGAGTCCCAGGAGCGCATGATGGCCGTCGTCACCCCCGCGAACGCCGAGGCCTTCGAGCAGGTCATGGAGACCTGGGGGGTGGAGTACTCCTGGCTCGGCGAGGTCACCGACACCGGGCGCCTGGTCATCGAATGGGACGGCGAGACGATCGTCGACGTCGACCCCCGCACTGTGGCCCACGAAGGTCCCGTCTACGAACGCCCATATCACCGCCCTGCCGGCCAGGACGCCCTGCAGGCGGACACGTTCCGCGGCTCGGAGGCGGCACAGGGCCTGCCCGCTTCGGCGCAGAAGCTCGGATTCGCTGTCGCTGAGCTGATGAGCCAGCCCAATATGGCCGATGTCTCCTGGATCACCGACCAGTACGATCGTTTCGTCGGCGGCAATACGGCGCTCTCCCAGCCCGACGACGCCGGCGTCGTCCGCGTGGACGAGACCACCGGCCTCGGCGTCGGCCTCTCCACCGACTGCAATGCGCGCTACGCCTATCTCGATCCCTACCGTGGTGCGCAGCTCTCGCTGGCCGAGGCCTACCGCAATGTCGCCACCTCAGGCGCGATCCCGGCGGCAGTCTCCGACTGCCTGAACTTCGGCTCACCGGAGGACCCCGAGGTGATGTGGCAGTTCGCGGAGGCCGTGCGCGGCCTGGCGGACGCCTGCCAGGAACTCGGCATCCCGGTGACCGGCGGCAACGTCTCGCTCTACAACCAGACGGCCGGCCGGGCGATCCACCCTACACCGGTGGTGGGCGTGCTCGGCACCTTCGACGACGTCGCCAGGCGCACCCCCTCGGGCTTCCAGCGCTGGGCCGACGGACAGGCGATATACCTGCTCGGCACCACCGGCGATGAGCTCGACGGCTCAGAATTCGCCCGCGGACGCGGGCACCTGGGCGGCACTCCGCCGGAACTGGACCTTGCGGCGGAGAAGACACTGGGCGAGATCCTCATCAACGCCTCCCGCGACGGCATGATCGACGCCGGGCACGACCTCTCCGAGGGCGGGCTCGCCGCCGGGCTGGCTGAGATGAGCCTGCGCTTCGGCGTCGGCGCGCGCGTTGCTCTGAACGGAATCGTCGAGCGTGACGGCGTGGACGCCTTCACTGCCCTGTTCAGCGAGTCGCAGGGCC
>DXGD01000141.1 GCA_019114115.1 Candidatus Nesterenkonia stercoripullorum | reverse complement strand
GGTCAGGAAGAGCCCGCCCACAGCCTGGCCCGAGTAGGCGCCCTCCTCGGCTGGGCCGCCGTTGTAGAGTTCCAGCAGCGTGGAGGACAGCGGGCTGGCGACCATGGCGCCGCCGCCGAAGCCCATGATCGCCATTCCGGTGGCCAGACCCGGACGGTCGGGGAACCACTTGATGAGCGTCGAGACCGGCGAGATATATCCGATGCCCAGGCCGATGCCACCGATGAACCCGTAGCCCAGGTAGACCAGCCACAGCTGGCTGGTGAAGATGCCGAGGGCCCCGACCGCGAACCCTGTCACCCAGCACGCCGTGGAAGCGAGCATGGCCCTGCGCGGTCCATTGCGGTCCACCCAGGTGCCGAACATCGCGGCGGAGAGCCCCAGCATCACGATGGCGATGGAGAAGATGATCCCGATCTGTGTCTGGGTCGCTTCGAAGTGTGAGACCAGAGAGGTCTTGTACACGCTGGTGGCGTAGGCTTGACCGATGCAGAGATGGATCGCTAGGGCGGCTGGCGGGATCAGCCAGCGGTTGAACCCGGGCCCTGCGGTGATCTTCTGCATAGCTGCTGAGCGCGCAGGCAGAGCATTCATGGGGACTCGATTCTGTGAAAGTGATACTGCGCACACACGGTAACACTCTGTCTACTTTCATATAAGCCCAGGTCAGAGACTTTTGACTCCGTGAGAAGCTGGTGAGCGCATACGACGCCCCCTTCTCGCGCGGCAGACCGGCATGAGGCACACCGGCGCAGTGTGCGTCCAGCCTGACAGGAAGGAGCACTCATGGAGAACACGGATGAAGCCTCGGCGGCACGAGAGGCGATCGCTCTCTGGGTCGAGGAGCTGAAGCACCACCTGGAGATCGACGAGGTGCCGATCGACGTCGACGCCATCCTGAAGCTTGCCGGGGAGGCTGCGCACACTGTGGTGCGTCCCGCCGCGCCGGTGACGACATTCATCACCGGCTATGTGGCAGGGCTCGCCCAAGCCTCCGGTCAGGCGGGGTACGAAGAGGCCACGCGTGCCGCCACGGAGGTGGCGCAGGAGCTCCTGGACCGCCGGTCCCACGCAGTGGGCTGATGCTCTCGCTCCGGCAGGCGCGGACGACGGCGGCCGCGGCCGCTGCCTTGCCCGTTGAGACCCTGACCCTTGAGGCGGCCATAGGGCGCACGCTGGCCCGCGACGTCGCGGCAGCCTTCGAGATCCCCCATGCGTCGACATCTGCGATGGACGGCTGGGCGGTTCGCGGGCCAGGGCCGTGGCGCATCGTCCCCACGAGTCCAGAGCACCCGGGAGAACCTCTGCCTGCGCTGGGTCCCGGTGAGGCGGTGGCCGTCCTCACCGGGTCGGTGATACCTGGTGACGTGGATTCCGTGCTCCGCACGGAGCACGCGCACAGTGCAGCCGACCTGCCAGCCGACAGCCCGACCGCGGACGACCGGTCAGGCCAGGGCCTGCTGTCCGCGCAGCCGGACACCCCCGACACGCAGCCCGGACGCAATATCCGCCCTGCGGGAGTGGAGGCCCAGCTGGGAGACCGGCTGCTCAGCGCCGGCTCCATCATCACCCCGGTGCGGGCGGCGCTGCTCGCCGTGGCAGGAACGGACGAGGTCGACGTCGTCCGTCGCGCCGGCGTCGCGCTGGTGCTCACCGGCTCAGAGGTGATCACCTCTGGCCGTCCGGACCCGGGTCAGGTACGAGACGTCTTCGGCGTCGCCCTGCCGGACATGCTGCGAGAAGCCGGGGCTGAAGTGATCGCGCAGGAGCGCATCCACGACGATGCGCAGCAGATGGATGAGGCGCTGGCCGCGGCCTCATCCGCCTCCCGACCCGCTGACCTGATCATCATCACCGGTGGTACGGCGCACTCGCGTGCCGACCATCTTCGTCCGGCCCTGCACCGTGCCGGAGCTGCCACGCTAGTCGACTCAGTGGAGATGCGACCAGGTCATCCGGTGGTGCTGGCCCGGCTGCCGCGGGGCACCTATGTGCTCGGCCTCCCCGGCAACCCGCTGGCCGGGTTCGCGGCGCTCGCGGCCGTGGGCCACCCTCTTCTGGCCGCGCTGCACGGGGAAGCGCAGGCAGAAGCTGCTGAGATGTCCGCTGCGATCGCCGGTGAGGACTTCACGGGCCCACGCTCCGGGGAGCGGCTCGTTCCCGCGCGACAGACGTTTTCTGGCATTCTGGCCGCAGGCCATGACCGGGCGCATATGATGCGCGGGATAGCCGAGGCGGATGTCTTCGCCGTCGTGCCTGCTGGAGGTGTCGGGGCCGGGGAGCGAGTGGATGTTCTGCCGGTTCCCGGCGGTGGTGCGGTGCGCGGTGTGAACGCCCGCAGGCGGACTCCGTAGGGATGCCCGCAGGCGGGCCCTGTAGGGATGCCCGCAGGCGGGCTCCGGAGAGAGGAGAGGCACATGGGACGCATGACGCAGCGTCGGCGCGTCACCCGTATCACCCGGCAGGAGGGGACAGCGCCCTCAGTCCGGGAGCGCTCGGATGTCCTCGCCGGTGAAGAGCCGATGGAAATGCGCCTCAACGGAGAGTCGTTCTCCGTCACGATGCGCACGCCCGGCCACGATTTCGAGCTCGTCGCCGGGTTCCTCGTCGCGGAGGGACTGGTGGGCAGCTCGCCCGGGCAGAGCCACCTGAGCACGCTGCGCTACTGCGCAGGAACCGACGAGGAGGGTAATCAGACCTACAACGTCATCGACGCGCAGCTCGAAGGCGGCGATCTGGTCGGAGTAGGACGACGTCGTCAGGTGGTCACGACCTCAGCCTGCGGCATCTGCGGAACGACGTCGATCGATGCGGTCGAGAAGTCCCTCCCGGCGCAGGCCGAGACGGCCCCGCTGGAGATGAGTGCCGAGACCCTGCTGGGTCTTCCGGATGCTCTGCGACAGCGGCAGCAGGTCTTCGAAAGCACCGGGGGCGTGCATGCAGCCGGGCTGTTCGACGCTCAGGGTGAGCTGCTGTGCCTGCGGGAGGACGTCGGGCGGCATAACGCGGTGGACAAAGTCGTGGGGTGGGCTTATCTGCAGGAGAAGCTTCCGCTACGCGGCACCGTGCTGCAGGTATCCGGCCGTGCTTCCTTCGAGCTCGTGCAGAAGGCGGCCTTGGCCGGGATCGAAGTGCTCTCGGCCGTGGGAGCGCCCTCCAGCTTGGCAGCCGATTTGGGGGATCGTTCCGGGGTCACGGTGGCCGGTTTCTCGCGCGGCAGAAGCATCAACCTCTACACGCACCAGCACCGTATCGCGGTGTGATCCGGCGGCGGTGCCTGCTGTGCCGATAAGTGTCCAGAAGTTTAGACTAGTGAGTGAGACCACAGTAGCTCTCTCCCTCTGTTGAAAGTGAAGTGCCCATGTCAGAGCTCCGACGCCGCCAAAAAGAACTGAAAGACATCGACGAGGCCG
>DXGD01000140.1 GCA_019114115.1 Candidatus Nesterenkonia stercoripullorum | reverse complement strand
GCGTCCACCGCCGTCGGGCCTCGCGTTGAGCCACGGCGTGGTCACCAGTCCTGAGAGCTGGACCGGGACGGCGCTGGTGCGGACGAGGTGCCCCACGGTCACATCGCCGGGAGCGCTGAAGCTGGCCAGCGGGATCTCCGCCCCGGCAAGCCCGGCCACCTCGTTCCCCCAGCGCCCGGCAGCGATGACCACGCGATCTGCCTCGAAGGTCTCCCCTGAGCTGATCTGCACCCGTGCCCCGGCCGTTGTTTCGTCGATCGCGACCACTTCGGCGGACTCACGGATCGTCACACCGCGAGCGCGGAGCTTAGCGGCCGCATCCGCCATGTAGAGCATGGGGTAGACGAACCCCTCATCCGGGAAGTGCACGGCGACCCGCAACGAATCCGGCAGGATGAGGCCGGGCTCCAGTTCCCGCGCCTGGGTCGCCGAGACCTCGTCGACCCGGTAACCATGGGAGGCCAGTCGCTCGGCTCGGCGTCGCAGATCTGCTTCATGAGAGGCGTCGGCTGCGATCTCCAAGTGGCCGCTCTGCGCGAACCATCTCCCTGAGTCGGCGGAGAGCTTGCGGTGCCCCTCGATCCCGGCTGCATTGATCTGGTAGTAGCTCTCGGGCTCCTTCCCGTTGGCGTTGACCCACGCATAGGAGGTCGACGTCGTCCCCGATCCCAGCTGCTTCTTCTCCACGATGGTGACTTCTACGTGGTCAGAGGCGAGCTCCGCGGCGATCGACACCCCGACGATGCCACCTCCGATGATGACGACTCGCTGGACTCCAGTGCTGTTCATGCAACCTCCTGAGATTCGTGGATTCTGAGCAGTCTGTGCCACCACTAGAGCCAGCCGCGTGTCCGTGCGTGCCGGGCTGCTTCGTGACGGGTGCTCTCCGGGGTCTTCTGGATCGCCGAGGAGAGGTAGTTCCGGACGGTACCGGCCGACAGGTGCACCCGTGCGGCGATATCGGCCACGGAGTACCCTTCGCCGGTCAGCCGGAAGAGCTGCTGCTCTCGCGGGGTGAGCGGGTTGTCGTCGGTGAGGGCCTGGGCTGAGACGTCATTGTCCAAGTAGCGCCCACCGTGGGAGACGGCCATGATCGCTTCTGCGATCACTGCGGGATCGCTGTCCTTGCCGAGGAATCCGCGCACGCCCAGCGACAGGGCCGTTCGCAGCAAACCGGGTACCGGGTTCCGGGTCAGCATCACCACACCGCAGCTGGGATCGAGACCCAGAATGCGCTGAGCAGCCTCGATACCTGGATGCTCCGGCATACGCTGATCGAGCACGACGACGTCGGGCCGGTGCTCCGCGAAGAGCTCATAGGCCTCCGCTCCGTCCGAGGCTTGGGCCACGATGCTGATATCAGCCTCCAGCGGCAGCAACGTCGACAGGGCTGACCGGATCAGGTACTCGTCATCAGCCAGCACCACGGTGACGGTCATGCCCTACATTCCGCTTGGAACGCAGCGGTGATCTGGAACGTGCCCGCTCCGCGCGTGATCTGGAGCGCTCCACCGGCGTCGGAAACTCGCCGACGCAGTGTCGCCAAGCCACGCAGTTGCGGATCGCCCGGTGATTCCCCGACGCCGTCATTGGTCACGGAGATGCCCTGCGCCCCCAGAGCGATGGTGACATGCTGCGCCTGGGTATGCCGCAGGATGTTGGTGGTCGCTTCCCTGAGCACCAGTGCTCGCTCTTGCTCATAGGCTGACACGTCGCCCTGCGGTACGTCAGCGGTGTAGCCCTCACGCACGATATCTGCGGAGATGCCTGCTGAACGCAGCAGATTCTGGGCATTATGGGCCTCCGTCAGAAGGTCGAGCCGATGAGTGGCGCGGGCCAGCTCCCGTCCCTGCGAAATAGCTTCTGCGGTGATCGCCTGAATCTCCCGGATCTCTTCTGTCGCCCTGTGATGGTCTGTCCCCATCGTCTTCTCCACGACGGCGGCCTTGAGCTTGACCACGTGGAGGCTATGGCCTTGAACATCATGCAGATCGGCAGCGAAACGTTCCCGCTCACGCAGCAGGGACAGTTCTCGTTCGGCATCTTTGGCCTGCTCGAGGACGCCGAGGAGCTTCGATTGACTTTCGGCGTCCATGACCGTCATCAGCCACACCGCCGCTGTCAGGGAGAGCAGCAGAAGCGTCAGCAGTCCGGTGTCCGGGACGAAGAACAGCGCCAACGAAGCGATCGCGGTCACCCCGGCCCAGGCCAGCAGGGACGGGACGAGAGTCCGTGCATAGCGACGGCTGATCCACAGCGCCAGGCATATGCTCAGGCCCGCCGAGGCGATCAGGCTCTCGCCGGTGGCCACGGCCCAGGCCAACGTCACCAGACCGATACCGCCCACGTAGACGTACATCTTCGGGGACTCCTTGCTCTGAGGCGTCAGGAGCAGCACCGCGGCCAGCACCAGGCTCGGTGCGGTGAGCAGCGCTGCGCTCGTCCGCGGCACAGTCAGCACCAGGACCAGGCCCGAAGACAGCAACGCGAGGACGTACCCACGCCGGGTCCACCCTTCAGCCTGAGATCGTACAGCTTGGGTCAACGCCCCCACATCGCTCATGTCAACAGCGTATCCGTGGATCCCGGCAACCGGTGCGCAGCGGTCGGCGCGCCACCTGTGACGTGGCGTCATATGCAGAGATGACAGTGCAGTACTACTGGCCATCTGTGCGGCCAACAAGACTGGAGCCAGTACGAATTACCGAACGATCATCACACTGAGAAAGGACATTCACGCGATGTTCGAGGACCTGATCCAGAATCTCCAGTCGTTCGTCGACACGCTCCCGATGGCACTGCAAGCGCTCGCGCTGCTCGGCATCGGAGCTGTTCCGGTGCTGGAGGGCGATGTCGCCGCCCTCATCGGGATGGTCGCCGGTGTACCCATGGTTCTGACCATCATCTTCGCTGCGGCCGGGACCATCCTGGCCACTATGGCCGCTGTCGCCTGGGGTGCACGCATCGGGGACAAGAGGGAGAAGGGTGACCGAGAGCGCAAGATCATGGCCCGGGTGGAGAAGTGGGGAATCCCGATCGCTATGCTAATCGGCGGCTTCTTCGTCAGCGTCTCGATCAACGCCTTCGTCATGAGCGCAGCGGGCCTGAACCGGTCGATCGTGCTGATCTCCGGAATCGTCACGGCGGTGTTCAATACGGTGCTTGTGGCCCTGATCGCTGCAGGTGCCCTACAGGTGCTCCTCTGACGGCTCCGACGCGGGAGCATTCCACCACCTTGGCCTCCCCGATAGGATCGGCATCATGGCAGGTCATAGCTCTCTTCGGGTCATGGCCACCGTGTCGATTCGAGGGAAGGGAGACCATGACCTCCATCAGCATCGCTGCCGCGGCGTCGACGACGTTCATCGTGCTGGAGTATCTGGTGAAGATCGTCGCCGTCGGGGTGGTGCCGGAGAACCGCCGGCCGTCGTCGTCGACCGCTTGGCTGCTGGCCATCCTCTTCGTGCCGGTTGTGGGGATACCGCTGTTCCTGCTGCTGGGAAGCCCCTACATCAACCGTCGCCGGGCACGGATCCAGGCCCGGGCGAACGAGATCCTCGCGAAGGGCACCGAGGCCGTCCCCAGTGAGCCCGAATCGCTCTCCATCTCCCGTGAGCTGGGCGGCATCGTGGAGCTTTCCCGCTCGCTGACGGCTCTGCCCATGGTGACCGGCACGAACTACGGCGTGCTGTCCGACTACCGGGAGAGCATCGACAGGATGACGGCACTGGTCCACCAGGCCCAGGAGTCCGTCTGCGTCGAGATCTACATCATGGCGCGGGACACCACCACAGAAGCCTTCTTCCAAGCCCTCGAAGACGCAGTGCGCCGGGGCGTCACCGTGCGCCTGCTGCTGGACCACATGGGATCGCGCAAATATCCCGGCTTCCGGGACTTCCTGCGCGGAATGACCGAAGCCGGCATCGACTGGCACCTGATGCTGCCGTTTCTCCCGTTGCGCGGCAAAGCCCGCCGGATCGACTTGCGCAATCACCGGAAGCTGCTGATCGTCGACGGCAAGACCGCCGTCATGGGGTCCCAGAACCTCATCGAATCCACTTATGGCAGCGCCAAGAACCTCGAGATCGGCAGGCACTGGCACGATATCTCCATCCAGCTCAGCGGTGAGATCGTGAGCTCACTCGAAGCGATCTTCGCGGTGGACTGGTACAGCGAGACCGACGAGATCATCGATATCCACGCGTACCGGCTCGAAGGCGAGGAAATCGTCGAGGCCAGCGACGTGCTGCCCAATGTGCACGGCCCCACGCCAGATGTCGGCGGGCCGGTGAACGGGGTGCAGCTGATCCCCTCAGGCCCGGGCTTCCGCACGGACCCCAACCTCAGGGCGTTCACCTCGCTGATGTACATGGCCCGCGAGCGGCTGGCGATAGTGAGCCCGTACTTCGTTCCGGACGAGTCCCTGCTGGCCGGCGTCATCACCGCGGCCCACCGTGGTGTGCGCGTCGAGCTCTACGTCAGCGAAGTGGCGGACCAGTTCATGGTCGATCGCGCCCAGTCCTCCTACTACCAGGCCCTGCTCGATGCCGGCGTCCACATCATGCTGTACCCGGCGCCTGCCGTGCTGCACACCAAGTGCTTCATCGTCGACGACACCTGCGCTGTGCTGGGGTCCTCGAACATGGATATGCGCTCCTTCGGGCTGAACTACGAGATCAGCCTGCTCTCCTACGGAGGGGACATCGTAGGCCAGGTCCGCGAGATCATCGACGACTACGCCCGCGTCAGTACGCAGCTGGACCCGCATCACTGGGCTCGGCGCGGCGTCGTGCGCCGCTACACGGAATCGGTGATGCGGCTGACCTCGGCGCTGCAGTGAACTCGCTGCCATGAACTCCCCGCCACGCAGTGAGCGGGCGGTGACGCGACGTGCGGGTCGATGCAGCCGGGGCGCCTCGTCAGTAGCCGCCGCCTGAGGCGGCACCACCGCTGAGCACCTGACGGCTGCCGGAGACGCCCAGCCGGGTGGCCCCTGCGGCGATCATCGCTTCAGCGTCTTCCCTCGTGCGGACACCGCCTGAGGCCTTGACGCCCAGCTTGCCGCCGACGGTCTCCGACATGAGCCGGACGGCTTCCACGCTCGCGCCTCCGGCAGGATGGAAACCGGTGGAGGTCTTCACGAAGTCGGCTCCGGCTGACATGGCGGCCTGACACGCCACCACGATGGCGTCGTCGTCCAATGCTGCCGACTCGATGATCACTTTGAGCACGGTCGGGGCCGGAGCCGCCTCGCGCACTGCGCGGATGTCCTTTTCCAGGGAGGCCTTATCGTGGTGCAGGGCGAAGGCGATGTCGATGACCATGTCGATCTCGTCGGCCCCCGCCTCGACTGCCGCGGCGGCCTCCGCAGCCTTGATCCGCGACTCGTGCTTGCCGCTGGGGAACCCGCACACCGCCGCGACGGCGAGGCCGCTGCCTGCGGGAACCGTCACCGGGAGCATATTCGGCGAGACGCATACCGAGAACGTGCCGAGCTCCGCCGCCTCGGTGATGAGCGCCTCAACATCGGCCGCGGTGGCCTCGGGCTTGAGCAGAGTGTGATCAATGTACTGCGCAAGATCTGCGGTATTCACTAAGGTCTTCCTCTCTTGAATGCGTTGTGGGCCACGGCTCGGCCCCTGCAACGACCTGGGGCAAGCCTATCCTGCGACCTGTCGCTTTCCCTCGCCCTCATCGGGACGACTGAGAAGGGAAGCCCGGCGTGAGCTCAGGCTCCGGAGACCAGCCGCCTGGCGGCCGCCTGGTGCTCAGCCATCAGGGCTTCGCGGTCAAGGCCCACTGCTCGGCCGTCCGTGACCCGCCAGGATCCTGCGATCATCACCCGGTCGGCTCGTTCAGCCCCGCACAGCACGAGTGCCGGGATGGGATCGTGGCTGCCGGAGAAGGAGAGCCCGTCGAGGGTGAACAGGGCCAGATCCGCCTGCTTCCCCACGGCGATGCTGCCGATGTCCGTCCGGCCCAGCGCCCGTGCCGAACCCGTCGTCGCCCATTCGAGGGCGCGAGAGCACGTGATCTGCTCGGCGCCGTAGCGCAGGCGCTGCAGGTAGAGCGCCTGCCGCACCTCCCGGATGAGATTGGAGGAATCATTCGACGCGGAGCCGTCGACGCCCAGACCCACCGGAGCGCCGGCCTGCTCCAGTTCTGCTGCCCGGGCGATTCCGCTGGCCAGGCGCATATTCGACGTCGGGCAGTGGGCGACGGCGGTGCCCGCGGCACCCAGGCGGCGGACTTCCTCGTCGTCGAAATGGATGCCGTGCGCGATCCACGTCCGGTCGCTCAGCCAGCCGACCGACTCCAGATAGTCGACAGTGCGCAGACCGAAGCGTTCGCGGCAGAACTCCTCCTCATCGAGAGTCTCTGCGAGATGGGTGTGCAGGCGTACGTCCAGGCTCCGGGCCAGGCTCGCTGAGTCCGCCATAAGGCCCGTCGTCACGGAGAAGGGCGAGCAGGGTGCCAGCCCGATCTGCACCTGAGCACCGTCCCCGCGCTCGTGATACGTGGAGACGAGGCGTTCGGAGTCAGCGAGGATGACGTCGGGGTCCTGCACGGTGTGCTGCGGGGGCAAACCGCCGTCGTCCTCTCCGAGGCTCATCGAACCGCGCGTCAGCATGGCACGCATCCCCAGCGTCCGGACGACGTCGACCTGCGTGTCGATCGCGTTCTCCATGCCCTCGGGGAAGAGGTAGTGGTGGTCCGCGGCCGTAGTGCACCCGGATTCGAGAAGCTCAGCCATCGCCACCGTCGTGGCGAGCTCCAGCGCGCGCGGAGTCAGCTTGGCCCACACAGGGTAGAGCCCGACGAGCCAGTTGAACAGCGGCACATCAGCTACTGGAGCCCATGCCCTGGTAAGGGTCTGGTAGAAGTGGTGATGCGCATTGATCAGCCCGGGGGTCAGCACGTGACGGCTGGCGTCGAATATCTCGTCGACGTCGACGGTGGGCGCCGCGCGGCGCGCGACGAGCTCCACGATGAGCCCGGTGTCAGTATCGACCACGACCCCGCCATCTGCTGACGGAGCATGGGAGTCGGGCCCCAGGTGCACACCGAGGGGATTGCTGAGCCAGAGAACGCTCATAGTCGTCGCCTTTCACTGCTGGCGACGCCGAGCCGGGGGCAGGTGCCGCCAGCTCAGAGGTATCGGCGTCTGCTGATCCGCCGCGATCGGCCATCGATCGTGGCTGTGAGATTAGCACCAGGCGACCGGGGTGACAAGGCAGCCAGTCCTGCTGGCCGAGGTTCCCACGACCGGCTAGCCTGAGAACGGAGTCGCTGACGAGAGGAGAGCCATGGACCAGGAAGAGCTGGCCTCCGTCGTCACCCGGCGCACGGGTGAGGGTCACGACATCAAATCCGTCATGCTCCAATGCGCCGCTGAAGAGCGGGGGCTCGACGTCACACGATTGTCATCGCGAGTCGTGCTCGTCGACGCGGGCGCCGCCGAGCCGCTGGTGTTCTACAACCTGAACGGACCGTCCTCGAGCCAGGGCGGGAAGTACCTGTGCGACGCCAAGCACCTGACGCGCCGGCTGCTCGGCGAGCAGGGCTTCGCCGTCACCGCCTCCAGGCTGCTATCCGCCGACGACGCCGACCAGGCATGGGAATTCGCGTCCTCACTGGATGCCCCCGCCGTCGTGAAGCCGAACAATCTCTCCCGCGGCAAAGGAGTCACCACCGGGATCACCGGTGAGGAGAGTTTCCGGGCCGCCTGGGAGCGAGCCCGCTCCTGCCACCCGAACCGGCGCCGGACACCCGAGCTCTTGGTGGAAGAGCAGTTCACCGGGGACGACTACCGATTCTTCGTCGTGCTGGGCGAGACTCCCACAGTGTTCGCCACACTGCGGCGCAGAAGCTCCGTCGTCGGCGACGGCGAACGTACTGTCGAAGCGCTGGTGAAGCGCAAGAATCGGCGTCGATCCCGGAACCCGTACCTCGGCACCTACCCGATTCCCACGGAACCCACTGAGCTGGACCTGCTCCGCGCCTCCGGACGAGATATGACATACGTTCCGGAACCCGACGAGCGGGTCTTCCTCCGCAGCGTCTCCAACCTCTCCTCCGGCGGTGATTCCGTCGACTACACAGACCGTGTGCACGCGGGGTTCAGGGACATAGTGATCGAGGCAGTACGGACGATCCCGGGAATGCGCTATGCAGGCGTCGACATCATCGCGCCATCAGTGAGAGCGGCGCCCACCCCGTACAACCACATCATCAGTGAGGTCGAGTACTCCCCCGCGCCCATCACCCACTTCCCCTGGTACGGACAGAGCCGCGATATGGCCGGCACCGTGCTGGAGTACTACCTGGCGCAGCGCTGACCGCGCGATCATGCGAATGATAGCGCTGGAAGTATCCGGGTAGCGGCAAGCGCTGTGGGCGCCAAAGTTGAGCACCTCAAACGGTTGAAAGAACACATGGGTGATGATGTTGTAGATCTTGTCGTGATCAGCTCCGGGCCCGACGCCTACAGACGCGACGACGGGATCGCCGTCGTGCCGCTGGCGCTGATGGGCGAGTGATGACTGTTTCGGCGCGTAAGGCTGACGTTGCACGAGCGCTCGAATAGGGTTAGCCCACGTATAGTTCGCATAAGGAAGGAATACTGATGACGCAACCTCCAAATCAGAACCCTGGCCCATACCCTGAGCAGGATCCGAATGCCAGTTCCAAGTTCGGCACTGAGGGCTATGCTCCGGGTGCTTTCGGCGGGCCGATGGCTGAGCCGAAGAAATTCCAGACGCTGAAAATGCTGACTCTGGTCAGTCTCGGGCTGTATGTCATTGGCGGGATCATCGGCTTCATTCCACTGTTCGGCTCCGAAGCTGAGCAGCAGATTCGGGAGGAGCTCGAGCGTCAGAACGTGACTGTCGACGATCAGGTCATTCAGGGCTCGATCATGATCGGGGCAGCAGTCGCAGGGATCATGCTCGTCATCGGTCTCGTCGTCTACCTGCTGGTGTACTTCGGTCTGCGGGCCAAGAAGAACTGGGCCCGGATCCTGGGAATCATCTTCGCGATCCTCGGGATCGTCTCGACGCTGTACTCGCTGGTCGTCGACACTGAGATGGCGTTCATCAACGCGGCGGCGGCCGTGGGCACAGTGCTCACCATCGCCTCGGCGGCAGTTGCCATCTACTGGCTGGTCCTCGCCTTCGATGGTCAGGTCAAGCAGTACCTTCAGCAACGCTGAGGCGCACCCCGCTCCACGCCATGGCCGCTGGTCGAATCGCTCTTCCTTCGAGGAGAGTGATTCGACCAGCGGTTTTTGTGCATCTACCAGAGCACCCTGACACCGTTGAGCTCGCTGAATACCGTGTCCCTAGTGATCAGGGTCAGAGCCTCGGACATAGCCTGGGCCACAGGCATCCGGTCAAATGGATCCCGATGGGACCAAGAGAGAGCTCCAGCCAGTAGCGCATGCTGCTCGCTGATCGGCACGTGCACGACCCTCAAACGTTGGAGATGCTGAGCTCGCGCTTCTGCGGACTCTCGACAGCCACCAACCGGGCGATGGGCTGATCGCCGCGGGAGATGATGACTTCCTCTCCCACGCTCCACGACAGCGAGCAGGGCGGAAAGATGAGTCTTTGCATACTGCACTTTAATCTGCCCCATAAAATGGGACTACGAAGCAGCACGTACTGAGTCAACACTGGTTGGTCTCCGTGCGCTAGCGGCCTACGGACTCCGCGATGGTTGAGAGGAAGAGGTCAGCAACTGCGGCTGTATC
>DXGD01000139.1 GCA_019114115.1 Candidatus Nesterenkonia stercoripullorum | reverse complement strand
CTCGGCTGTCGATGGCGTCTCAGTGGTGTGCGCGGCTACGACGGCAATGCGTTCATTGATGCCTTGGCGCAGGGCGCGACGGCGCGCGTTGCGGGCAGCCTGGATCTCCTTGAGACTGATCTTCTCGTCGTGATGGTCCTGGTTGACGGCCTTGCACAGGAACTCGTCGTGGTCGAACACGCGGATCTCAGTGATATCGCGCGGGTCGTAGCGGATCACCACCGGCCGTCCGACGTAGCCGGCCAGCGTCGGGGAGACGTAGCGCAGCCCCTGGAAGCGGATGCCATCACGGCGCACCACCCGGGACTGGGCGACCGTGAGCAGCAGCCCGTCGAGGTCTTCCAGGCTCTCGGGCATGCGCGGCAGCCAGCCCTCGGCGATCCACGCGGTGCGCGGCGAGGCACCGAGCTCGCTGTGGGTCCGGTCGTTGTAGGTGGCCACGAACCCCTCCACCGCGCTGTCGAGCTCGGCCAGGGACAGCTTCGGCGTCGGCGCGGGATGGCCCTCGGTGATGTGGCCGGGCAGGTCAGCGAGAAGCTCGGTGTTGACGGTGCCGAAGAACCGCTCGATCTTGCCCCGGCCCTGGGGACGGGCGACGGTGGAGTGGATCAGCCGGATGTGCAGGTCAACAGCGGTGCCGGCGAGGTGGCGGCTGATGAAGTCACTGCCGTGGTCGACATAGAGCACGTCCGGCAGCCCGCACATCGGCCACGCGGGGTCGCTCTTGTGCCAGATAGCCTGCCGCAGCGCCAGGGCGGTGTTCATCGCGGACGGCGCACCCAGGAAGACGGTGTAGCCGCAGATCGCGCGGGAGCAGTCATCGAGGATCGTCGTCAGCCAGGGGCGGACTGGTTTGCCGTCGGTGCCCACCACGAGAATGTCGAGCAGCGTGTGGTCACTTTGCCACATCGCATTCGGTTGTTCGGCGTGCCGGCGCAGCACCAGTTCGTGCTTGTCCCGGTAGGACGCCGCGCCCTCCAGGGCTAGGGTGACCATGCCCGGATCGAGGGCACCCGCGATCGAGCGGACCACCCCGTAGGAAGGCACCGGCCACCCTCGGGTACCGCAGATGTCGGTGACCTTGCGGTGGATCGTGGCGATCGCGGGCCGGGGCTTGCTGAGCGCCAGGCCCTCGATCAACCGCACGAGCTCCCTGGGCAGATGGTGGGCGCCGGCGTCCGAGCGCTGGCCTGTCTCCAGGCCCGCGTACCCGTCGGCACGGTAGCGGGCGTGCCAGCGCTCCAGGGTGCGCAGGCTGATCCCGGTCTCCCGGGCCAGGGCGCTCAGCGGGATACCGTCCTCGACGTGCAGCCGCAGGATGCGCCACCGCGCCGGCCCGTCCACCTCACACCTGCTCGGCGACGGCCTCGCGGGCACGGGCCGCCTGCCGATGGCGATAGAGCGTCGCCCGGGACCAGCCGACGAGTCGGGCGGCGTCCTCGGCGGTGCGGCCCTTCGCGCGGGCATCGCCCGCGATTTCGAGCTTCTCCGCGATCACGGCCGGGTCGACCGGGGGTCGGCCGAAGCGGGTGCCGTTCTGCTTCGCCGCGGCGATCCCCGCATTGACGCGTTCGGTGATCAGCTCGCGCTCATACTCGGCCAAGGTCGCGAGCATGCCCAGCATCATCCGGCCCGATGTCGTCTCCGGGTCGATCCCGTCCGAGACCGATCTGATCTTCACGCCCTGGCCGCGCAGCAGCGTGACCGTATTCAGGACGTCGAGCAGGGACCGGCCCAGCCGGTCGATGCGCCACACCACCACCGTGTCGCCGTCCTCGGCGTAGTCCAGCAGACGTTTCATCCCCGGTCGCTCGATCGCGGTCCGGCTACCCGAGGTCACATCGGAGAACACGTCCCGCTTCTGCACCCCGCCCTCCACCAGCGCATCGACTTGCAGCTGCGCGTCCTGCGTCGCCGTGCTCACCCGCGTATATCCCAGAAGCCTCATACCCCCAGCATGGTGCAGAAAGTCCTGGAAGTCACCGCCTTGAGGCACTTTCCGTCGAGACGACTTCGCAAGACAATCCCGAGAGCGCGTTCACGCAGGAAGCGAACCTGAGGCCGACCACCCGCTGAAAGTCTCATAAACCTGTACCCAACTGAGGCACCAGCTCGTCCGGTTTTGCCTGCATCGAAGTGCCGCGCCTTCGCTCTAAAACCTTCCAAGCTTCGCCGCCCGCACGCCATGCATAGCGCGCGCCGTGAGTCTCTCCCTCCGTCGACTTAACTACACCATCCATCCGGTACAGTTATGTCGTTCACGACGAGGGGAAGACGCGCATGTCCGCGATGACGAAGAGGCGACGCTGGTCGCTGCTGGTGACGGTTGGAGCAGGTCTGCTGCTGATCACCTTGGATAACTCGATTCTCTACACGGCCCTGCCGACGCTGACTGAGGAACTGCAGGCTTCGAACACACAGAACCTCTGGATCATCAATGCCTACCCCCTGGTGATGGCGGGGCTGTTGCTGGGCAGCGGAACCCTGGGGGATCGCATCGGCCACACGCGGATGTTTGTTGTCGGTCTGGTGATCTTCGGACTGGCTTCCCTGCTGGCAGCGTTCGCTCCGTCACCCGAGGTCCTGATCGCTGCGCGTGCTGTGCTCGCTGTCGGTGCGGCAGCGATGATGCCGGCCACCCTGGCGCTGATCCGCACCACTTTCACGGTCGAGCGTGAGCGCAATATCGCCATCGCGGTCTGGGGAAGTATGTCGGTCATCGGGTTCGCCCTCGGCCCGATTATTGGCGGCACACTCCTTGAGTTCTTCTGGTGGGGCTCGGTGTTCTTGATCAACGTGCCCGTTGTGGTGCTGGCGCTGGTCGCTACCTGGCTGATCCGCCCGGCCAACGACCCGGATCCCTCGAAGCGATGGGATGCCATCTCCTCGATCTTGGTGATGATCGGGCTTGTCGGAACGGTGATGGCCATCAAAGAGATCGGCCACGCGCCGCCCTCGGCAACGACCATCATTGTTGCGCTGCTCGTTGCTGCCATCGGGTTCTGGCTGTTCGTGCGCCGTCAGCGAGGTATGGAGCAACCTCTGTTGGAGTTCTCCATCTTCGGCAACCCGGCGTTCACTGCCGGAGTGCTGGCCGCGTCGTTCGCGATGTTCGCGATCGGGGGCATCCAGCTCGTCACCACGCAGCGATTCCAGCAGGTCGCCGGATTCAGCCCGCTGGAAGCTGGGCTCTTGGTCGCCGCGATCGCCGTGGGCACGTTGCCGACAGCGCTCCTGGGGGGCGCGTTCCTGCACCGCACCGGACTGCTCGCGCTCATCACCGGCGGTCTCGCCTTCGCCACCGGCGGCGTCGTGGTGACGGTCATCGGATTCCAGTCGTCCTTCGGCGTGCTGATCCTCGGACTGCTGTTGACCGGAGCTGGTATCGGAGCCGCCTTGGCGGTCGCCTCCACCGCGATTATCGGGAACGTGCCGGTGCGCCGAGCAGGCATGGCCGCCTCGATCGAAGAAGTCTCCTACGAGTTCGGCAGCCTCATTGCAGTGTCCGTGCTCGGGAGCCTGCTCACGGCTATCTACGGCGCACGCGTCGTTCTACCCGACGGCGCCCCGGACGCGGCTGGCAACAGCATCGCTGAGGCACAGGCTGCTGCGCAGGGTGACGCAGAGATCCTCCAGGCGGCGGCGACGGCTTTCGACTCCGCCTACCTCGTTGTGATGCTGGTCGTCGCAGTCGTTCTCGCGGTGGGCGCAGTCATCACCGGAGTGCTTCTGCGCCGGTACCTGCCTGGCACCCAGTCACAGCTGCACTCCGAGCACTGACCGAGAAAGGACCGCCCATGCGGACCAGTAAACGGGACACGATCCTCAAGGCCGCCCTCAGCGTTGTCGAGACCGACGGCGTCACGGCGCTCACGTACGAATCCGTCGCCGCCGCCTCCGGACTCACCAAAGGCGGGCTGCTCTACCACTTCCCCTCGAAGGACGCCATGATGCTCGCGCTGCACGAACATCAAGCCCAGCACTGGGACGAGGAGATGATCCACGCACTGGGCAAGGACCCGGATGAGGCATCGCAGGATGAGCGACTCGCCGCCTATGCCCGAGTCAGCGCCCGCGGCGCCACCGGCGCGGAGTTACTGCTTATGCTCGAAGCGAGCACCGACAGCGAGCTCAGCAAGCCGTGGAAACGAGTCATCACTCGCTGGGTCCCCGACCCCGCCAGCATCGACCCGACCGACCCTCGGGCACTGCAGAAGATGGTCGCCTACCTCGCTGCCGACGGTCTTTGGCTCAGCGAATCCGTCGGCGCGATCCCACTACCCCACCAGCTGCGCGCCGCGCTGGCAGAGCACCTCGCCCGCTCCGTCGCGGACGCAGACGAACTCCCGAGCAACGAGGCGAACCAATGAGCGCAAGCACCCAGCAGCGTTATGGACTTCCGCTTGTGGCAAGAGTCTCCATCGTCGCGGCCTTTCTCGAAGCCTTCACCTGGGCTGGTCTGCTCGCGGGGATGTTCCTCAAGTACGTGACGGGCACAACCGACGTCGGTGTCAGCATCTTCGGCGCCCTGCACGGCGGCATGTTCCTCATCTACCTCGCCATAGCGCTCATCACCGCCATCACCCTGCGGTGGCCATGGCGGGTCACAGCTCTCTCGATCATCGCCGCGGTACCGCCACTGACGACCATTCCCCTGGAGATCTGGCTACGTCGACGAGGACACCTCGGCTGCTGACGATGACACTGCCGCCCTCGCATCGGCGGCAGGACTCTCGACCACGGACGGCCAGACCACGCTTGTCATCGGTACCACCAACTAAAGCCGCCACGGAGCATCGACAGAACACCGCCATTTACCGGCGAAGGTCACAGGATTTCCGGCCCGCCGGCACCTCTCCCCGCCGGCTGGCGAGCCCGCCCAGAAACGATCGTTATTGGGATGCGCCGGTCGCGCCGGCGAGGAGTTGATGACGTGCGAGGTCGCGGTAGAGGTGACTGCTGTTCAGGAGTTCGGTGTGGGTGCCGGTGGCGGTGACGCGGCCGGCGTCGAGGACGATGATCTGGTCGGCATCGGCCACGGTGGCCAGCCGGTGGGCCACGATCAGCACGGTTCGCCCGACGGCAGACAGGCCCGCGCCCACGACGAGGCCGACCAGCACCGCGACCGCACCGGTGAGTGCTCGTCCCTCTCCCACGGCGGTGATGACCTGGTTGACCATCACCGGCTGCGCTAGGTTCAGCCCGGCACCCACCAACGAGATGACCAGCACGATCACCAGCACGCCGCGGTGCTCCCGCAGGTAAGAAAACAACTCACGCAGTCCCGCCTTGGGCGGTGCGGCAGTCTCGCTGTCAGTCACGGCTGAACCTTGTTCCGCCGTACTTCTTGTGGACCGCCTGCCGACTCACGCCCAGCAGACGAGCGATCTGCGCCCACGACGCACCACTCATCCTCGCCCGCCGCACAATAACCGCCTCCGCGCGATTGACCTCGCGATGCAGCTCGGCCACCGCGGCCAGCGCCCGCAGCGGGTCATCGTCGCCCGCCTGGATCACCAATGCGCTCATCTCCTGCTTACCCATCTCAACCGCTCTCCTTCGCGCCTAGGCGTCAACGTACGTTGACATGCTGATGAATGTCAACCGGGGATGACACTTATGGGCCGCCACGGAGCATCGACAGAACCCCGCCACATAACGGCGTAAGCCACAGCAGACTGTCGGCTTTGGTATCTCTCATAAACGGATGTTTTTGAGAGAACTATCTTCGGCCTTCACACGCACGAAAGGCGGCGAAGCTCCGCCGTTAATCCGTCCGCCGGAGATCTCGCCCAGGCAGGCTGAAGGCCGAGCAAG
>DXGD01000138.1 GCA_019114115.1 Candidatus Nesterenkonia stercoripullorum | reverse complement strand
GCCCGGGACGTCGACTTTCACGTCTTTGGTGACGCCGGCAGTGTAGAGAGTCACTCCCGCAGGTCCCGCGATCGCCCGACCGGGCTCGATGGATATCCTCGGAACGTCGAGGCCATGGCGGGCGCATTCGGCGACCACCGTATCCGCGAGTGCGCCGGCGATCTCCTCGGGCTCGCGCGGGGCGTCAGCCTCGGTATAGGCAATCCCGTGCCCGCCACCGAGGTCCAGCTCAGCCAGCTGCGTACCACGGTCATCACGCACAGCGGCCAAGAAGGCGATGAGTTTCTGGGCGGCGAGCTCGAACCCCTCGGGTTCGAAGATCTGCGAGCCGATGTGGCAGTGCAGTCCACGCAGGTCGATCCCGGGAAGCTCCAGAGCTCGACGGACAGCGGTCCACGCCGGAGAATCGCCATCGGCTGCCGCCAGCGAGAGGCCGAATTTCTGATCCTCATGGGCGGTGGCGATGTACTCGTGGGTCGAGGCGTGGACCCCGGGGGTGAGTCGCAGCATGACAGGCGCCGTCGTCCCGGCAGCGGTAGCCAGCACCGAGATGCGCTCCAGCTCGTCCAGGGAGTCCGCGATGATCCGGCCTATGCCGTGATCGAGGGCCTGCTGGATCTCAGCGTCTGACTTGTTATTGCCATGCAGGCCGATCCGTGCGGGGTCGACGCCGGCGGCCAGCGCGAGTGCGAGCTCCCCGCCCGAGGCCGTGTCGAGACACAGTCCCTCTTCACTGACCCACCGGGCGATATGCGTGCTGAGGAATGCTTTGCCGGCATAGAAGACGTCGACCTCTGTCGCAGGCGCGAACGCCTCCGTGAAGGCGGTGACGAAGCCCCGGGCACGACGCCGGAAATCCTCTTCGTCCATCACGTAGAGCGGCGAGCCGAACCGAGTCAGCAGCTCGCCCACGCCGATGCCCCCGATGCGGAGCTCCCCATCGGGCCCGCGCGAGGCGTTTCCGGGAAAGAGCTTCTGTTCCAGGTCAGCCGTGTTGGACCGCGGGCGCAGCCAGTCCGGCGCCAGCGGGTGCGACGGCGCGTCCTGCGTCGTGTCACGTGTCATCGCAGCACCTCACATCCTCTCCGGGGCCGAGACACCGAGCAGATCGAGTCCGTTGCGCAACACCTGAGCAGTAGCATCATTGAGCCAGAGACGGGTGCGGTTGGTGTCGGTGACCGGGTCAGCAGCATGCGGGACCATGCGGCAGGCTGCGTACCAGGAATGGTAGGCCGCCGCGATGGCTTCGACATGGCGAGCCACGCGGTGCGGTTCGCGAAGCTCGGCGGCCAGCGCCACCACGGACGGGAATCGGCCCAGATGCGACAGCAGCTCCTCCTCAGTGGGGTGGGAGAGCAGCGCGGCGTCGAAGTTCTCGCGGTGGACCCCGGAGGCCTCCGCCTTGCGAGCCGCGTTGCAGGCACGAGCGTGAGCATACTGCACGTAGAAGACAGGATTGTCGTTGGTCTTCGAACGTAGCAGCTCAGGGTCCACATCGATCGGTGAATCGGCGGGATACCGCGCCAGGGTGTAGCGCAGCGCATCGGCGCCGAGCCACTGAATGAGGTCGTTGAGCTCGATGATGTTCCCGGCGCGCTTGGACAGGCGGGCGCCCTTGACCGACATCAGCTGGCCGATCAGGATCTCGATGTTCTTCTTCGGGTCGTCTCCGGCGCAGGCAGCGATCGCCTTCAGCCGGGCGACGTACCCGTGGTGATCGGCCCCCAGGAGGTAGATCTTCTCCTCGAAGCCGCGTTCGCGCTTGGAGAGATAGTAGGCGGCATCGGCTGCGAAATATGTCGGCTCGCCGTCGGCCTTGAACAGGACGCGGTCTTTGTCGTCGCCGAAGTCGGTGGTGCGCAGCCAGACTGCGCCGTCCCGGTCGTCGATATGGCCGTGAGCACGCAGAGTCTCGATGGCCTGGCGGACGTGGCCGTCGTCGTGGAGGGAATTCTCGGAGAAGAACGTGTCGAAGTGAACGCCGAACGCCTCGAGCGTGTCTTTGATCTGCCCCAGCTGCGCCTGGTAGGCCAGCTCGCGCACAATCGGCTCGGCCTCGTCCCGCGGCATGTCCTGGACATCGGGGCGGGCTGCCAGGACTTCTTTGGCCAGGTCGAAGACGTACGCGCCCGGGTATCCCCCGGCCGGCACCTCTTCGCCGTGGATGCGGGAGAGCACCGACTGGGCGAAGACGTTCATCTGGTTGCCCGCGTCGTTGATGTAGTACTCGTTGGTGACACGCGCGCCTGAGGCGCGTAGGAGCCGGCCGATGGCATCGCCCAGTGCGGCCCACCGGGTGTGTCCGATGTGCAGTGGCCCGGTGGGATTGGCCGAGACGAATTCCAGGTTCACAGTGTGGCCGGAGAGCGCCTCGTTATGGCCGTACTGAGCACCGGTCTCGACAATGGTCTGCGCGAGCTGCCCGGCAGCCGCGGCGTCGAGCGTGATGTTGATGAATCCCGGGCCGGCCACATCCACCGAGGCGACGCCGTTGGCCCCTGTCAGCCGATCGCTTACGACCGCGGCGACATCACGCGGCGGCATCCGGGCCTGCTTCGCCAGCTGCAGGGCGATGGTGCTGGCCCAATCCCCGTGCTCTCGATTCTTCGGACGCTCGATCACGACGGTGTCGGGAATGTCGACGTCGAGCTCACCGGCTTGGACGGCCTGCTCGAGCGCGCGGGTTACTGCTGCGGAGAGTTCTTCGGGAGTCACCGTGCCATTCTAAGGGTTTCACCGCGCGGCGGCGTCCAGCTCAGAGGTTTCGCGGCGCAGCGGCGTCAGCATAGGGGTTCCGCAGCGCAGCGGCGCTGCCCGGCTCAGCTGCGCAGTTCGGCGAACGCCTCGAGCACCGTGCCGCTGAAGAGGACGAAACGCACTTCCTCAATGCTGCTCCAGGCAGGATGATCCG